>JALRIJ010000275.1 GCA_023255485.1 Flectobacillus sp. | reverse complement strand
AACCTTATCCCTTAACTCGTTGGGGATGGCACAGCGATTCTACGGTTCAAGTAATGATTGAGGCAGAACGTCGAGTATATGCTGACCGTGCTAAATGGCTAGGAGACCCAGACTTTATTAAAGTTCCTCAAAAAGAGTTGTTAGAAGCAGATTATCTAAAAAAACGTTGGGAGGACTTTAGCTTTGACCATGCAACCGATAGCAAAAATATTAAGGGAGGAGCAATTCCAAGCTATGAAAGTTTAGAAACTACACACTCTTCATTCGTCGATAAAGAAGGAAATGCGGTATCAATTACCACTACTTTAAATGGGTCGTATGGTAGCAAAGTCATTGTAGATGGAGCGGGTTTCTTGATGAATAATGAAATGGATGATTTCTCTATTAAGACAGGTGTACCCAATGTATATGGACTCATTGGCAGTGAGGCAAACGCTATTGCCGCCAACAAACGAATGCTTTCGTCGATGACTCCAACCATTGTAGAACAAGATGGTAAACTGAAAATGGTTTTAGGAACGCCAGGAGGTTCGACGATTATCACCTCTGTTTTTCAAGTATTTTTGAATGTTGTAGAACATGGAATGACGATGCAACAGGCAGTAGATGCTCTTCGTTTTCATCATCAATGGATTCCAGATCGTACTACTTTTGAAGAAGGTGGTTTTACAGAACCAACGCTCAAACGCCTGCGTGATAAAGGATATAAAATTGATGGTCAAAAGAATACAATTGGACGTATGGACTGTATTTTAGTCTTGCCAGATGGTACGTATGAAGGAGGGGCTGATGTCCGTGCGGATGATACTGCTGTGGGATATTAGTAAAACACATAAAAAAAGGTTGCCCCATCTGGAGCAACCTTTTTTTATAACGACGTAAAGTGCTGAACTACTGGAGCTTTATCGAAATAAGGACCAATAATAATTCTCCATTTCTGGAACAATGCCGACTCTCTAAATCCAACGGTATGATCTTCTAATGTTTCCCAAGAAATTAACAATACATAACGATTTTCTTGTTCAATACACTTTTTAAACTCGTGTTTTACATATCCTTTTGCCTCAGCTAATACATGCTGTGCCTTATCTAAAGCAGCTTCAAATTCTTCGTTTTTCTTTGCTTTGATGTCTAGTGTTACAACTTCTAAAATCATTCTTCTTTAATTTTACTTATTTTAAAAAATAAGATGGCCTAAAAATGCTATCTGAACGCAAGAAACACAGATATTCGCTGAATAAAAAATATTAGCCCATTTTCAGGTAAAGAAATTTCCAAAGGGCTGTATTAGAGCCTTTTTTTCAGCAGGCCAACGAGTATTAATTCGTTGATACAAAATCTAAAAAGGATGAATCATCCGTCTGAAAAGTAACGAGTTAAAACTCGTTGACCCATAAAAAAACAGCCCTCATCGAGAGCTGTTTCATAACAAGTGGTTCGAACTAAATACTTATCCACCACCTTAGTCAAAACGAAGGCGAATCGCTACTTTTTTTGAACTACAATTGAGTTGACAAAGTAGTTGTCTTTTTGTGTAATCAAATTATAAACTTTTTCAACCATTCTATTGTCTTTGTGAGCAGAGAATACGTTAAATTCACTTACAGTATTTGCTTCTTTTTCATAAAAAAACAAGACATCACCCACCTTCACATCTCCCATTTTTGAAGTTCCCTTTGTGGTCAAAATCGGATGATTGGCTGTAGCTTCCAAGAACTTCAAGTCATATCGAGAAGCGTTCAAGGTTGCTTCAATCATTGAGTTCGGGTCAATTAAAGAAAGCATTGTTAAAGGAAACTGACTGTGTTCATGTACTTCCACTTTTTCTACTAAAGTTCCTTCTACCGAGTTCGTCGCTAGATTATAACTCAAGACTGACTCTCCTACTTTAACTCTTGAAATTTCTTTCAGCGAACCATCTGCCATCGTAACCATCGCATTGCCGGGGAAACAGTATTCGTATTTATCTTCGTCTTTACTTTTATCGCCCGAAACACCCGAAAACTCTTTTGCCATTACAAAAGCGATACAAGAAGAGAAGCCCATGATTGTTTTTTCACCTTCTTTCAAATCATCAATGTATTTGCCCCATACCTCTTTTTCTGCTAAAGGATTCGGTACAACCAAGGGAATTTGCTTTCCGTTTTTAGGCGTAGTAAATACCATCAGATTAGCAATTTCACTCATATTGGTAGCTTCCATTACCTTATAGACATAAATACGACGCTCTAAACCATCCGAAAATTTAAAGACGTAGGGCTGTGCACTATTATCTAATACAAACCCTCCATCTTTAATGTAAGTATCCTTTTCTAAGTTCTTGATACTTATTTTCTTTATTAAATCGTACTCAGTATTCTTGATGCCTGTTTTTGCTACTTCTTGTGCAAAAGTGTGTAGGGCAATTAACAGGGCGATTATGCTGTAAAAAAGTTTTCTCATCTCGTTTTCAATTTGTGATTTAGTATTGATTAGACAGTAAAGCATGCTAGGTTATCAAATCCAAAATCTAGCATTCAACATCTTGCCTTATTACTTAGTTGCTTATCCTGCTTGTACTCGCTTGTGAATTTGCTTCACAACAGCATTTGCTGATTCAAAAGCTCCTGCCATCCATGCAGTTAAATAAGAAGTATGTTCGCCTGCAAGGTAAATTTCATCATCGGGTTTAATAAGGGCTGGATAAAAGCGTTTTCTAGCGGTATCGCTATACTCTGCCCAACCTCCTTGCGAATATGGAATTTTATGCCACGCTAACGAAAACGAAGATTCAAACTCTGTTTTGTACTGCGGATGAATTTTTCCACCTTGTTCTAAGGCTGCTTTTTCTCGTTCTGCTAGACTTAAATTTCCCATTCTCACCGCTCGATCATGGAAATTATAGTAGCCTTTTAGTACCCCTTTTTTTGCCATAAAATTGTAGGAAGGATAAAAAATTTGGGTAATGTCCATATTCGTTTTTGAAATACCTCCAAATATTTTATCGTCTTCTTCCCAGAAACGACGCTTAAACTCAAGTCCAATTTTTCCCGTGTTCATGTACGGCACAAAATCGGCAGCACGACGCACATCAGCAGATAAATCAGATGGAATATTTTTTAGTACAGGTAACGGAATCGTACAAATACAATAATCAGCCGTAATTTCTTTGACCGCATTACTTTTGTCTTTGTACACCACCTTTACCCCTGGCGATGTCTTTCTGATTTCTTGTACAACCGCTTGGTATTGAATTTTCCCCTCCAAGCGTTTGGCAAAGGCATACGGTAAAGCATCCATTCCACCAACGGGTTGCAACATGACAGGTTGCTGATTGAAAGTATATTCACCGACATTTGAGAAAGCAGGATGAAAAAAGCCAGACTCAATAATGTCATGAAGTAAATGCGGAGCGGCTAATTCAGGCGTTTGTTCGCCATAACCTCCTTGACGCTTATACCCGTGACGTTCCGAACCCTTGTATTTTTTCATAATATCCAAGTCGGACTCCTCTTTCAAATACGCCGTTAATTTTTCTAAATCTTCTTTCGTAACCTCATCATCCAAGGCTTTTTGGTCAACGGCTTTCAGCAATAACTCACTGGTATAACCACGCACATCTGCGTGAATTTCACGGATTTTAACAGGACGGTTGGCTAATTTCCCAGCACCACCATCTGAATAATAATACGCCCCCTCATTCACATTCATGAAAATTTCAAGTGGAATATTAAACTCTCGGCAATAATGCAGGCTGAGCGTATGATTGTGTGGAATTCTAGCAGCCCCTCCGTTGTAATAATGACCCGTATCGAAGGTACACGTTTGGGTTGTTCCCCCAATTTCGGTTTCGGTTGTACCTCCTCTAATTGTCCAAATTCGTCCTCCAGGGCGAGATCTTGCTTCTAAAATAGTTACTTCATAGCCTAATTTT
>JALRIJ010000274.1 GCA_023255485.1 Flectobacillus sp. | reverse complement strand
CTAACCCCATCAACAACAACTCCATGGGTCTTGCTCCTGCATTAGCCCCACCAATATTTTCTGCGGCATCAATGTGTACTGGTACACCCGACATCCCCGATGCTTCAAAATGAAAAGCATCATCTACTCTTACTAATTCTACTTGCATGATTTCTTAGTTGGTATCTCAACAATCAAGCCCTGCCTGATGTCGCTAGTAATGTTCAATCGTTTATACTACAAACAACGTAAGAAAATCTAAAAGTTCAAAATCTTAGTAGTTTTAATACGGGTAAATGAGTTTTAGCCTACTTCAATCAAGATAGTAATCCAAACGGGTTAAAACTCTTTTACTCTTTTGGTAAAACACCTTGATTGAAATAAACAATTTCAGTCAAAAAACTAAGAAAAATCAATCAATAATTAAATTTTATAAAAAAATATTACTATTTAAGTTGATATATCAATATTGTTTTTATACTTTTGAATATGGAAAAACTGAACGACTCTTTTTTCTATACGCTAGAAAAAGCCGTAAAATTCTATCGTCAATATGTGCAATCTCAAATAAAAAAAAAGGGATTTGACATTACCATCGACCAGTGGTTAGTGCTAAACACCATTATTGATTTTCCAGAAATCACACAAACAGAAATTGCAGAACGAGTCTTTAAGGATAAAGCATCGATTACTCGCATCATTGAACTATTAGTTCAGAACGGTTATATTAGTCGAAACGAACATCCGTATAATCGTCGGCTGATTTTGCTATCTCTTACGGAACATGGTCTCTCCACGATTGAGCAGTTGAAGGGTTTCATTCAAACTTTCCGAGAAGACGCTCTAAAGGAAATCAGTGACGCACAATTACAACAAACACAGCATATTATGAAAACGATTACAGAAAACTGTAGGTCGTCCATTTAATTATAAAGTACCCTTTCGTTTATTATCCAAAACAATTAAAATTATAAAAATGAAAATTAAAGGTCTCTTAGCGTTAGTTTTAATGAGCCAGTTTACCTTTGCTCAACAAGTGATTAAACTCTATGAGGGCAAAGCCAAAGGCTCAGAAAATTGGACATGGACAGAGCAGACAAGTAATAACAACATGTTTAACACTCCTGTCGTTTACAATGTTTCTGAGCCTACTATTACAGCGTATCTACCCCCGAAAGATAAAGCAAATGGTACGGCAGTAGTTATCGCCCCGGGCGGAGCTTTTCATACGCTAAGTATCAATAGCGAAGGAACAGATGTTGCAGCATGGTTGAACAGTAAAGGAATTGCAGCTTTTGTATTGAAGTATCGTCTTGCACACTGCGTGACGGACGACCCTGTAAAAGAAACGATGAGTAAAATGGGGAATTTCAAAGCCCTAGACGAAGAAAACGCTCCCATTGTTCCTTTGGCAATGACCGACGGCTTAACAGCCATAAAGTACGTAAGAACACACGCAAAAGACTTGAATATTGACCCTCAAAAAATCGGGTTTATGGGCTTTTCGGCTGGAGGAACAGTTACGATGTCAGTCGTTTACAATGCTACCGACGAAAATCGTCCCAATTTTGTTGCTCCAATTTATGCATACGAACCTGCGGTAATCGGTTCAACGATACCGACTGCACCAACTCCTATTTTTGTAGTTGTGGCTGGAGATGACCAACTGGGTATGATGCCAATGAGTATCAATATTTACAAAAAATGGTTTGATGCCAAACAGGCAGCAGAACTTCATATTTTTGAAAAAGGCGGACATGGTTTTGGAATGCGAAAACAAAACCTTCCCGTCGATTCATGGTATGAACTTTACGGTAACTGGCTGAAACAACATGGGTTTATGAACTAATGAGTGCTTATCCAACTTAATACAAAACGGAGGTGTGTTAAAAGTTTAAAGTTGATAAGGTTAAAGCTAAAACATAAATATTATCCAACAGAATATTATTTGGTGCAAAACGCTTTAAACGTTATCCTCTACACTTTTTACACATCTCCTTCTTTATTAACTCAATATAAAACTGCGTTCGCTGAAGGCTGGAATACTAGGCTTTCCTTCATAAAAATAACGAATATCGTCTTTTGGATCCATCAAGCCCAAACTATATAACACTGGGACAAAATGGTCTGGCGTTGGGGCTGCCAATTTCCCTAATTTGTGACTCGTTTCGTAATTGATAATATTGGTGATATTGCGTTCGTCAATTTGGGTTTTAATCCACGCATCGTATTCGGCTTCCCAACCAAAAGGACTCATATCACCTGAGCGAAACTTAGGGCCTAAGATTTGTAAATTATGAATTAGTGAACCACTTCCAATAATCAAAACACCCTTTTCTCTCAAGGATTTAAGCTGTTTTCCCAAGTCATAATGATATTGAGGCGACTCGTAATAGCTAATACTCATCTGAAAAACAGGAACATCCGCCTTCGGAAACAAGTGCATCAGCATTGGCCAAGCACCATGGTCTAAGCCCCATTCGGTAGTTTCATGAATCGAAGGAATGAGTTTACTAACTTCCTGTGCTATTGTTGGAGCTCCTTTCGCCTGATATTTAGGGTCGTAGTAATTTGCAGGAAAACCATAATAATCATATATCTGCTTTTGTTCTGGCGAGATATTGACAAATGTCCCTTTTGAACACCAGTGAGCCGATACTACCAGAACGGCTTTTACATCATAATTTTTCTGCAAATCAATTCCTAAATGATAAAGGGCATTCCAAAAAGGTCGCTCTTCTTTCGATAACGGAATATCCATTGGGCTACCATGCGAAGTAAACAACACAGGTAAACGTTTGCTCTGCTTAGGCAAAGCGTCAGTATAATTCTTGAAATTACTTAATGTTCCCATAGCTGAAAGAGCAAGGAGTGACTGAAGAAATCGTTTACGTTCCATGAGTGCTAAGTAAAGCAAAACCTTACAGAATTTTCCTTCCGACTAACATCCTAGATGCCTGTACGAAATTTCATTTCTTGTAAGGTTTGCCATAAGTCCTGATATTGGTTCTAAAAATACAAGCTTTATTCATTCAAAAATCATCCGCCCTATTTCTTATCGACACATTCACGAATATAATCGACAAATACTGTCGTTACACCTTTCTTTTTTACAAAATTATGCTCCGTAAGTCGATTGAATGAATGCAGATAAATCAGTCGATTTACGTCCTAATAAGGTTTCCAACGTAGTCGAAGGTAAATCAAATTCGTTGTTTTTAATCCCTGCTGCAAAGGCTAAAGACATAAAAATAATGCCTTCTGGTAAGCCAAATTGTTTTAATAATCCTTCAAAATCAGCTGGTTCTGGGCTTATATAAGCCACGTCTTTCCCTGCAATTGCCGAAAGTTCAGCAGCAACGTCCGCAAAACTGTAGGCTGTCGAACCTGCTAAATCATACACCTTATTTTCGTGTCCTTCACTTGTAAGCGTAATTGCGGCTACTTCTGCTAAATCTGCACGAGTAGCAAACGCCACTTTCCCCTCTCCTGCTGGAAAATAAACGCCTGTTTCGAATACGTTAGCACCCACAAACATCGGAATTGCCTCGAAGTATAAACTATTTTGTAACAACGTATAAGTTAAACCACTTGCTTTGATATAATCTTCCGTTTCATAGTGACTTGCTAATAGAGGATTCAACGCTGAGGTTTCAACACCTTGCATCGTAACACCTGTGTAAAAAATATGCTTTACTCCTGCATTCTTAGCGGCATCAATTACGTTTTTATGCTGACCAAAACGATCATTAAAATCATTCGATGACACTAGCAAGACTTTATCAATGCCTTGTAAAGCCGTTGCCAACGAGTCGATATCGGTATAAGACCCCACACGAATCTGAACACCTTGTGCTTTTAAGCCTGCTGCTTTTGCTTCGTCTCTTACTAATACGGCAATCTCACTTGCAGAAACTTTCTTCAATAAGTTTTCTACTACTAAACCACCTAATTGCCCTGTTGCTCCTG
>JALRIJ010000273.1:3443-3960 GCA_023255485.1 Flectobacillus sp. | reverse complement strand
AGTGGGTTATATATCAGGACTTAAACCTAACGCCCAAGACGAAGGCTTTTTGCTAAAAACAACAGATGGAGGAAATACATGGAAAACAATCGTAATACCTATTCATTCGACCGTGTATAATTATGATATGCCCTTATCTCTTTCTTCTGAAAATACAGCTTGGGTACGATATGGAAACATCATAATTAAATATAATACCCCTCAATGTACTACGGTTCCAATTACGCTTACCAATTATTGTACGGTCTTTGAGTCTGTAAAATCAGGAGCTTGGAACGATAGTAGCACATGGTCGTGCGGGAGAGTGCCGACCTCGACAGACGATGTAATTATCAAGCACCGTATTACAACCCTGTCTGAAAATATGTTTGCAAAATCTATTACTTACGTAGTCAATGGATCTTTAGAGTTAACTAATAGTAGTTTGCTTAAAGTTGGTAATTAAATACTTATAACAAATAAAGTAAAAACAAAAACGGGGTTTAACGCAATAACGTTAAACCCCGTTTTTGTTTTT
>JALRIJ010000273.1:0-3433 GCA_023255485.1 Flectobacillus sp. | reverse complement strand
CTATTTTATCGCATCGTAAATAACTTGGTGTACGTTGGTTCTTACGTTTAAATCGGATAGTTTGGTATTGTTGCGGGTTGGATATACTCGGTTGGATAGAAATATATAGACTAGGTCTTTTTCTGGGTCAACCCATGCAAATGTTCCTGTAAAGCCTGAGTGTCCAAAACTGCTTGGACTAGCACTTACTGCGGAACTAATCCCTACTTTTTTACGATCTGGTTTGTCGAAACCTACTCCTCTCCTACTGTTTACACTGGCTTCAAACGGATAGCTTGTCCATTCTTGTAAGGTGTTGGACTTGATGAATTGTTGACCGCCATAATAGCCTTTTTGTAAGTACATCTGCATTAATTTGGCAAGGTCATTGGCTGTTCCGAAAAGCCCTGCGTGACCAGAAATCCCATCTAACATCGCTGCTCCTTCATCGTGTACTCGTCCGTGAATAAGGTTTTTTCTGAATAAGGAATCGTATTCTGTCGGAACAATGTTAGTTAATCCATAAAAACGTCTTGGATTGTAAGTCAACGTGGTTGCTCCTAAAGGACGATAGAATGTCCCTTTCAAGAACTCTTCCCACGACTGCCCTGTTAAACGTGGAATAATTTGGGGATACAAATAATACGACAAATCTGAATAGACATATTCTTTTTTCTCTCGTAGCGGCGAATCTTCAATTGCCTTCAAAATGGTATTGTGATAATTCTTATGAATCCATAAGTTATCAGCTACCTGTAAAGGGTATTCCGACGAGCTTTTGTAGGCAAAAGTATTATCTTTCCAAATGGTTGGGTCTTTTGTCAGATTTACACAATCTTTCCACAACTGTTTATCGGTATGAATCACTTGGCACATACGCAACATGGTAGCCTTTCTTCTAAATAATTTATCCCAGAACGTCACCGTGTATTTATCCGAATACTTCTGTTTATAAATCTTACTTGCTAATACCATTTTAGTCGAGTCAATACAATCCATCCAGAAAGGAATCCATGCTTTTAGCCGAGCTTGGTGCGTTAGAATATCACGATAGACTAAACCTACTTTGTTAGAATTTTTCCAGTCAGGATATAACTCACCCATCGTCATATCTAAATTAAATTTCCCTTCGTCTTCCATACGCATCATGGCAGGAACAGAAGTACTAATTTTTGTTACCGAAGCTAAATCGTATAAGTCATTCGTTGAAACGCTATTATTCCCTTCATACGTGTGTTTTCCGTATGCTTTATGGAAAATTACTTTCCCATTTTTTGCCACTAAAACAACTGCTCCTGGGGTTGCCTTTTGCTGAATAGCACTGTTTACAATCGAGTCGATATGTGTTGCTAAGTAATCGCCATTAACGCCTACAGATTCTGGCAAACCATACTGTAAACGCTGTAGGGCTTTGGTCTTAATCCCGTCATTATAACGGAAAGTCATGTTTACCGAAACAGGCAAGGTTCCTTGTATCGGAATTGCTCCAAAAATAGCTTGTGCAGCCGCTTCTTGCGAATAAGGCGTTTCTTGGAAAGCCTGAATCAATGCCTTTGCCATGTCTAAGTTCTGAAACTTACTCAGCGTATAAGGATTCGAGAACAAACTCACAATGGTTTTGGGCGAGTTGGCAAAACGTTTTACCAATTCTTGAATACGTGGTAGAATATTGTAATTTTTAGCAGGACGAATATTTTGTCCGTTGACAGCCATCAAAACCAAGTTATATTTTTTCAACGCATCACTCACAGCAAGTACGGTTGAATCGGTCGAATTTTCATCTAAATTAAAATGCTCCACAGCAGTATAATTAGCCACCATCTTTTGAAAATCCGTTGGCTTTTTAGAACCAAAAGCTGGTGTTCCAATAACCAAAGTAGCGATTTTCAAGGTATCTAAACGCTGTAAAGGAAGTATGTGGTCTGAGTTACTTAGCAAAGCAAGACTCTCCTCCGCCAACTTGCGGTTTAAGACTTCTGAACTTCTGGGATTCAAGTCCTGTATTAAGTTTTTCAACTCAATCGGTTTATAGACATCCAATCCAGCCCAAGCCTTTGCCGTCAAAATACGTTTTACACGCTCGTCTATATCACTTTGCTTTAACTCACCAGTTTCCAAGGCTTTCTTGATTGCCTTAAAAGCGGCTGGCACATCTAAGAAAGTTTCTAAAATATCATTCCCTGCCAAAATCGCTTTTACATTGGCCGTTCCTTCTGGGAAAAACTTTACTGCTCCCTGCATGTCCATCGCATCGGTAAAGATTAAACCTTTAAAGCCCAATTCTTTTCTCAGCAAATCGGTAACAATATTTTTAGATAAGGTAGAAGCCAAATTTTTAGTAGAATCTAACGAAGGTACACTAAGGTGAGCCACCATTACCCCTTGTAAACCATTTTTAATTAATTCCCGATAAGGGTATAGTTCTAGGCTATCTAGGCGTTGACGGTCGTGGGCAATCAGTGGTAAATCGTAATGCGAATCCGCTCCTGTATCGCCATGTCCAGGAAAATGCTTTGCCGACGTGATTACTCCTCCTCGTTGCAAGCCCTTCATGTATGCAAGAGCCTTTTCTGTTACCTTCTCACGATTTTCACCAAAAGAGCGAAAATTGATTACAGGGTTATTCGGGTTGTTATTAATGTCTACCACAGGAGCGTAACTCACTTGCACGCCCATTCGCTTGCATTGTTGGGCAATTTCATAGCCCATTTCTTCGATGAGTTCGGTTTTGCCGTTCATTGCTCCCAAACTCATTTGATACGGAAAACGAACCGTACTATCGAGACGCATGGCAAGTCCCCATTCTAAATCCATTCCAATCAACATTGGTACTTTAGACAATGCCTGTAGTTTATTGACCAAAATCGCTTGCTTCGTTGGTTGTCCTGCAAAAAAGACAAAGCCCCCCACGTGATAATCCTTTACGATTTGAATCACTCTATTTTCATCGTAAGTAGCATTGAAATTCGCCCGAGGCATCATCAACTGACCAATTTTATCCTCTACCGAAAGGGTATTAAATACCGAATCAACCCAACGCATGTTGGCATTCGGGAATAAATTTTGCTGTGCTTTTAAGCTAAAATTTGCCACCAGTAAGCACAACATCAGCAACAAAGTAGTTCTATTTTTCATAATTTGATTGGTAAAATTATTCCTATGACCCGTTGGATTAGGAAGACGGGAAGACTACCCAACTATCTATTTTTAACAGTAGGGCAATTTCTCATTAAAAATAAGGCTAAAAGACGGATAAATCCTAATTTGATGGATTTGAGAGGGCTTGTGGGGTATAGGATAGCAATCGAAAATTTCGAATAATGACTTTCTTAAATAAAATTTTAAAAGTGCTTTATGAAATTCCCCAATTCCATAAAGCTCAAAAAAACCTACTTCCCCGTAATCTTCGTAGATTTTAATTTCTTTACATCGGTTAGGCGAATGACTTCTTTTT
>JALRIJ010000272.1 GCA_023255485.1 Flectobacillus sp. | reverse complement strand
TAGCCATGCGGCATATTGGAGTGGCTCTTGGTATGGCATTGTCTTTGGGAACAACCATTATGATTCTTTTCTTTATACCACCCTTGTATCAAAGTTTTCTACACCCCGAAGATAATTTTTCCAATTGTTTTTCTTTGACCGTTGGTAATCGTTTTTTTTTAGGGGGGATATTCTTGGCGTTGGTAGGCGTGTTTATGGGCATTCAGGCAGGAAAAAATCGGACAAAAGAGTTCATCGCTTACTTACAACAAGTCTCTTCGGTTACGAGTCTAAAGGGTATTCGTTATGCTCTTGTATCAGGAATAGCCACGATTGGCTTGGGTTTGGGGGTAGAAATGGGTAGACCCATTGCGGATATGTCTTTATTACAACATTGTCACCCATTTTTTCAATATAATCTTGTGTTGACGGTTTTATTGAGTGGCGTATTTACGACCAATTTAATTATTTGTTTGTATCTGAATAGTAGCCATCAGTCTTTTGCCGACTACTCTTTCCCAATTCAATGGCGTAATTACGGATTATCACTACTTGCTGGCGTGATGTGGGGAAGTCAATTGTTTTTGTTTGGAATGGGAAAAAGTTTGGTCAAAGATAGTACCTATACATGGACGATTCATTTAGGTGTATGTATTCTCACGACTACGATTTGGGGATTGCTTTACGAAGAATGGAAAGGTGTTTCTTCCAAAACGATGTTTCTTAATTGGACAGGTATATTTTTCCTATTGCTATCCGTTTTATTGATAGCAATAGGAAATACCTTGTGAGTAAAATAATGGTGATTCGGACAGTCTTAATCCAAACTTTGGATTCTCTGTTAAAACTTCCATTTCCCAAATTTACCTGCTTGATAATCTTGATATGCCTGATAAATTTCTTCTTCGGTGTTCATGACAAAAGGTCCTTGCGACACTACGGGTTCATTGAGCGGTAGGGCATGACCCAATAATAGCTTACTGTCAGTCAATGCTTCTATATTCACTTGCGTATCGTCGTACTTAAATTCTACTAAACTTCGTGCTTCAATCGTTTGGCCATTTACGGACAGTTTTCCATCAATTACGTAAAAGAAGATGGTATGCTCTTTAGGAATATCAAGTGATAATTTGCCCGATTCTTTGAAATAAAGCGTGCCTAAACTTACTCCGATTTCAGAGGTAAAGACACCTTTTGTTCCAGTAATTTCTCCCGAAGTCACGTTGATAGTTACTTTTCCTTCGTCCAGCGTGCTTGTCGGGATTGCCTCTTTTTGAAGTCCTTCATAAAAAGGTTCGGTCATTTTAGCCCGAGCAGGTAGGTTAAGCCATAATTGCAAAATTTCTAAAGGGCCACCCTCTTTTTTGAATTTTTCCGAAGAAGTTTCGGCATGAATAAGCCCTTTCCCTGCGGTCATCCATTGTACTCCACCCGCTTCGATAACGCTTGCATGACCCGAACTGTCTTGGTGCATAATGTCTCCTTCCAAAATAAACGTCACCGTTTCCATACCCCTATGCGGATGAGGCCCGAAAGGAAGTCCTAGATTATTTGTTGGATATTCTTGGTAACCATGATGATTTAGAAAAAGAAATGGATCTAAATAATCAATCGTGCGAGTTGGCAGAGCTGTATAAGTAATTAACTCACGAATTAACGAATGCGTTGGTTTATGAATACGTTGAATAGTTCTCATGGAAATATTGATGAATATGATAGATGAATTCAAAGATAGGTATCTTTCGTTTCTTCTATCATATTCGAGCTACATATCTTTCTAAGGAATAATGTATTTATTTAACAGCTTTCGGATTTGTTCCTGACGATTTAGGGAATTTCGATTATCTTTTTTCTTAAAATCTTCTACTAATTCATCTATTTCATTAGATAAACGCTTGCCATCATCGGACTTCTTTTTAAGATTCAGTCCTCTATTTTGAGCGATTATTTGTCCCCATACGGTACGGACATCCACCCAATACTCTCGATGTTCATGCCAAAATTCAGCAGCAAGTTTACATTTATCATCGCTAATTTTAACATAGTCATTGATTCCTTTTTCTTGTGCCAAAAGTTTGTCCCCCGATTCGTTACGTATTACTTTATCGTTATCTTGTTCGTGCAAATAGCCTTTTTCGGTAATATGAATACGGTTATTTCTGCGTAGTACCTGATAATCATCTCTCTTGGTGTACTCTCTTCGAGGCAGGGGAGCGTCAGTTACGTTTGCCCAAACGTGTTGCCCATCTTTATGATTCCAAGAGGCAGAACCCTGATAACGAGGCATATCATTTACTTCAAACACTTGCTGACTCCATTGTCCTTTTACTTGGTTTTTGGGTAAAATTAACGGATTCCATTTCGTGCCTTTATCATAAGCTAGTAAGTCGGTGTTTTCATAAACCCAGTCTTCTCGCCAGTGTTTAATTACCATGGTATCACCAATCACAAGTAAGTGCATGAGTACCAGTTTATCTTTAGATTCTTCGTCCACAAAGACCCATTCTCGCCCCCCTGTGAGGTATCGTTCATGGAATTTATAGTCTTTGTCAGGAGCAAAGGTTTCGGCATAACCGAATTTAACATCGAAACAACCACATTGTCCTTTAATAGCTTTGATGTCTTCTGATTTTTGGGCATTTGCTACGATTGATAGGGTCATCAATACAAAAGCAAGAAATAATTTGTTCATTTTGATTGGTTTTAATTAGGTATTATTTTTTCTTAACTAGCTGATATTCAATTACAGGCTTGCCTCGTTCGCCTCCGTCACTGCCTAAGCCCATACTGATAAATTTGAGTTTATAGATATTTCCAGAAGGGTCTTTCACGACATAAAAACGGTCTTGTCTTACGCCTAATGTACTGCCCGAAGTAGTACGCCATTTGCTCCCAATGGCATCACGAGTTTTTAAGAAAGTAATTGCGGAAAGATTATTTTCTGTAAAAGCATCATAAGTTACGGTTGATGTAAGAACTTCGGCGGCTTCCGCTCCTGCGGCATAATTCAGCGATACAAAATCCTGAAACCAGTAGGGAGTAGGAGGGGTAGTGCCAGCATTAGAAGTACTGTATCCCCACTGTATATCCCAGTTGATTTTACGAGGTTCTGCGGAAACAACTTTGGCAGTTTCTAAAGACAAAAAGCTAAAATTAAAATCTGCATTTTTGGGAATATCTATGCTTTGAATAGTACTCTCTCCAATGCGAGCAAACTGTACTTTATAGCCTTCCCCATTGCGATTTACCTTTACTTTATACCATTGATTTTTGGCTTTACTCCCTTCAAAACTTACTAGGTAGACTTTATTCTGCGATTCAGTTGCAGCGACTTCAGAAAATACTGTTTTGGATAAATCTCCATCCCAATAGTCAACCAAAGCAAGACTTCCTTCGCTACCAGGTGAAAAATTTAGATTGGTAACACTAGCGGTATCTGCCAACGTAACAGCGGTGATGTCGGTTTTAGAAGTAGCTGCCGCCGATGATTGGTAACTATGATTTAAGACAATCCTAAATGCTCCGCCATGATAAAAGGCGAGATTCCAGCTTTTTCTTGCGGAAAGGGTAGTTGAATTGGCACTGAAGTCTGCATACACATTATTGGTATAATTTGATTCTGCGGTTTTACCTTCGAGAGTTAATTTGCTACCTGTTGAGGTTATCGCTGCAAAGCTAAGTTTCATTTCTGCTGTTAGACCAACAAGGGCAGGGTTTCCGACGGAAGTCATTTTTAGTGTAATACTTTCATCTCCGTTGAAAAAAATACCCGTTTTCTTCTTTACCTTAACCGTAAGGCTTGATTGCCCTGCTGGAATAGTGGCATTGATGATATTATTGCTTGCAGCAGGTTCGGTTATAAACTCTTGATTGTAAGTCAGTAAGCTTGGCGTTATTTGAATACTAATCGGAATAGCGACATCGGTAACTCTGCTTAACGAAATTTGAACGCTCGCTTCATCGGTCTCAAGTCCTTGCTGACTGGTTGCAAAATTGGCTAAGTTATCGGGTAGAGCT
>JALRIJ010000271.1 GCA_023255485.1 Flectobacillus sp. | reverse complement strand
ATATACCTTGTTATTACCAATTTCAGAAGATTATCTGATTCAAGTGAATGATACTAATTATGAACTATTTGAGACCAGCGTTTTGAAGAATGCTTTTACTACTTGCGAACCCATACTAAAGGATTTACCCTTGATTCCGATTGTAGAAAAAGTGCAGGAGGTTGTGCGTATTCCTGAAAAAAAAGAGGTGATTGTTCCTCAAGAAACTGTTGTTGGATTAGCTAAAGCTGATAGTGTGCTACCTGCTGTTACCTCAGTGAGTAAAAAAGATAGCATTACGAATAGTGTTGCTTCAATAATGGCAGTTGATTCTGTTCATAAAAAAGAGGCGTTACTAATTAAAGCTCAGGAGGTAGTTAGTAAAAAAGATACGTTGGTGAATGTTACTGTAAATCAAGTGGTGCTTGGTGATACTACACAAAAACTGGTTGTGTTATCAAAAAAAGATTCTATTAAACACGAAGAGGGAAAGCAAGAAGTACTAGCTACTATTCCTACAAAAGTAGCTCCTAGAGTGATGGAAGAGGAGGTGGTGACTTCCGTTGCAATAGCTGCACCAAAGCAGGAGCAAATTGTGGTCGAAGGAGAGAAGGCAACAGATGCACAGCAACAATCGGATTTGGTGCTATTAATGCGAGTAATTCATGAAGAGACAGGCGTGTCTATTGGCTCTCCAACAATTATTCTAAAAACAAAAGATGGTACTATCTTACCCAAAGAAGTACAGCAGAGTGGAGAGTTTTGGATAACAAAGTTTACCAAAGGGGATAGTTTCAAAGTGGAGGTTTCTGCACTAGGTTTTATATCGGCGAATGCTACAATTGATAACTTGTTGAATGATAAAAAGATAGCCGTCAAGTTGAAGCCGAAAGCGACTAATGAACTCCAAATTTCGGTGGTGGATAATGCAACCAATGCAAGTCTGCATTCCAATATTTCGATTTATTCAGAAGTGACTAAGGATACTATTTTTAGGAAAGATAGTGACGGTAAAACGGTCATGGCACTTAAAAATAATGATCAGTTAGTGATAAAGATAGCGGCGGCAGGCTATATGGCTTTGCAAAAAAAGGTAGCTATCGTTTTACCAGAGGAGGGAAAAACCTACAAGTTAGAAGCTAGGCTAGTGAAAGAAGAATATCGGTTGGTTTTTAATGCCACTGATGTTGAAACAGGAGAGCCTATTACGAATGCTAGTTTTGAATTGATTGATTTAAAAACTAAAAAAGCTATCGAGGTAACTGGAGGTGAAGTGACGGTCGATAAGGCAGTGTCTTATAACGTTATATGTCGGGTGTCAGGTTTTCTGCCAGCAGAACAATTAGTGAGTAATTTGTTGGCAACCAACACGATTTCATTTAAGTTGGTAAAAGAACGAGTGATTGAAAAAGTAATTAAATCAACCAACTTTGGGGCAATAGAACGAGGTAAGTCAGTGGTTTTGAAAAATATTACCTTTGAAATTTCAGAATCTACTTTATTGCCACAGTCGTATAAAGAATTAGATAAATTGGTCGATTTGATGAATGAAAACCCCTCTATTTCAATCCTAATCAAAGGGCATACAGATATTATTGGTGACGAAAAAAATAACCTTCGTTTATCGCAAGAACGTTGTAATGCCGTTGTCGCTTATTTGGTTGAAAAAGGAATTAGTAAAAAACGATTAACCAAGAAAGGTTACGGAATGACTGAGCCATTGTTCAATAAAGAAGATGAACGAAACCGAAGGGTTGAGTTTGTCATTCAGTAATAAAATAACTATTTCCGTAATTGAATTGAGCATCAATTCAATTACGGAAATAGTTTTAGCCGTTTAACTATATTTTCCAAATACTAAAATCACTCCCACCAACAAAATAAATAACAGCATTGGATATTCTCGCCAATTGATGATACTCGCCGTTTGGGGTTTCCCTTTCCAATAAGCTACCTTAACCGTTTGAAATTGATGGTAATTCAGCAGGCTGACAAAAACGTTTCCATCGGATAATATAGTGATACTATCGCTTGCATCTTGGGGAATAAACCGAACATAAGCGGTGCGAGCTTGCCAAATTTTGTCATAACTTCTGGATACTGGAGTGCGATTATATCCTTTTGCTTTGAATCCTGCAACTGTACCCACAGCGGTATTACCCATGATTGGCATCACGATTTGTTTGCCAATGAGTACATACAAACTGTATAAAATAATAACGAAGCCGATTGCTTTAATCATCCACCGTTTCATAGTGCTTTTGGATTATCTATCGGCAGTAGGAAAGATTGCTGCTCCGAAGGTGATGACAATCATTTTTCCTTCGCTGTTAAATCCATGTAATACATTGTTTTCTACTCGCCCTTTGAATATGGTTGTTTTGCCAAACATTTTCACGGTGATTTCTGCATTGCAGGTATTGATGGAAATACTTACATCTTCAACGGCATTTTTATCGAAGGGTTGTCCTTGATTGTTGATTCGGTCACTGAAGTAGACTTTACCATTTCCAGAGAGCGATGGAGAGCCTGCTCTTATGGCAGAAGCCGTAGGGGTACTGAGTGAAAACCCTACACTAGATTGATTGCCACCACCTTGTTGGCCGGCATAGCCAATGAACCAATAACCGTTGTAATTTCCGTTTTCGGGAGGATAAATGAATGATACTTGGATTTTACTAACTCCGATTGCTCCATTTTCTACAAAGGGTTTAAAAATCGGTAGTGTTCCAGCACAAAATGGTTTTACTTGTGCCTCTGCTTGAGTAGTGCATACTGCTACTAGCATTAAGCACGCTAGTACAAAAAATGTGTATTTCGATTTCATGATTGTTATTGATTATGGATTTGAAAGTCCTGAGAATGTACCGTTAATGTCGCCGCTTGGGGTTTTACTAAATTTCCCTTTCCCGTCGGGGGCGTATATTTTTCCTTTGAAACTACCTGATATTTTTCCCCCTTGTACCTGAATGACAATAGAGCCGTCGCTAATAAGATAAGTCCCCGTTGCGGTAGTGAGTATGGATTGCAGTTTGTTAGTAGGATAACTACCTGGCGTAATTTTTTCAACCCCCATACTCAGCGTGGTTGACCCTTCTAATACACCTCCCATGATGGCATAGCCTTTGTGTTGAGCCAATTCAATGAGTGATGCTTTTAGTTTATAACTCTTGCCTTTAAATACAAAACTTACTTCTCCTGCTTGCTGGCGTAATTGAGCAATCATTTTTGACACTTGGTCATTGCTGGGCGATTGAGCTTTTAATGAAAAAGTGCTGAATAACAGCAAGATGACTAATTGGAATGCTTTCATTTTGGGCTTGTTTTTAAGTCCCGATTGTTGCCAATCAGGACTTGGTGAGCGTGGATGAATTTTTATAATTTTTCAATTTTCCACTTTTGGTAAGAACCATTGTTGAAATCAGAAGGGTAGAGTGTCGTAGCATTGCCGTCTAATACCTTGCTAGTAGAAAGCGACTTGATGATAAAGTAGCCATCCATATCGCTTGGGATAATTAACCATTTTTGATAGTTGCCACCGTTTTTGTCTTTGGGATACACATTGGTTGCATTGCCATCTAAGCATTTGTTAGTAGCTGATGACGTTAGGGTGTAGGCTCTATGGTTATCAATTACTACACTGGTTGCTTCAATTTTCCAGTTTTGGAATTTTCCACCATTAGGTTTGTGCGGATAAAGGCGTTGAGCATCGCCGTCTAAACAAAAGCTTGTTGCTAAAGAAGTTAGGCGGTAGTTTCCAGAAAAGTTAGTTGATTGTGCTTGACTTTTTGCAACAAATACCAAGCAGATAAGAGCTGCTAAGATTCCTTTCAATGTGTTTTTCATGTTTTTTATTTTTTAAGGTAAATGAAAAAAAATATCGTTCAAAAGCTGCTGTCTGTGCTGTTTGAACGATACAAAATTGGAGAAAATAAGAAGGCTTGTAAATACCCGAAAAGTGTTAGACACTTAGACGATTTGTTCTCGAATGGCTTTGGCTACGGCTGCTGGAGCAGACTGTACTTGGAGTTTATGATAGATATTTTGTAGGTGTCGGCGAACTGT
>JALRIJ010000270.1 GCA_023255485.1 Flectobacillus sp. | reverse complement strand
AGTTCCCCATGCAAATGCAAGACATTCGTTGAGCCAGCTCTTTCGTGCAAATTATCGACGTTTTGGGTAATAATTTGCACGTCAAAATCGCTTTCCAATCGCTGTAAAATTCGGTGTCCCTCGTTAGGTTCAACCTCCGCTAACTGGGCTCTTCGTTGGTTATAAAACTTTAGCACTAACTCCCGATTGGCACGCCAACCTTCGGGCGATGCTACCTCGTAAATCGAATGATTTTCCCATAAGCCATCTGCTCCACGAAAAGTAGAAATCCCACTTTCGGCCGAAATCCCTGCTCCAGACAATACTACTAATTTCTTTTTCATGTTGTTGATTCTTAAGTTTAGCCCCTAACAGAGTATCATAAAACTAAGAAAAAGTCTTTAGTTATTCAAACATAAGCAACCTTATGCCTAAGTCTCTGTTGAAACTCGATACCCATTAATATAAAAAACCTCTACCCGTTAGAAACGAGTAGAGGTCAATACACCACCAACAATAAGCAAGCATGAAATCGTTTAAAGCTACTATTCTCACCAACGACGATTCATCCGCTTTCATTAACTCAACATACTAGGCTAACACAGCCACAAAAAAGTCGTTCATCTCTTTTCTTAATTCCGTAAATAAGGTAGAGAAAGTGGTTATTCTATCTTCTAGGGTCACATCGTAGTTCATTAATCGGTGATCTACGGCAACGGGATTATCCAACGCACTTTGCACAAGGGTATCTTCTTCTACTTGAATATCATGAGCAAGTGTATCTAACTCATTGCGTTGAATAACCAATTGGCTTTCAAAATGCCCTACTTTAATTTTCTGCTCTGGGTTAGTAGAAATCGCACTTATTTCGCCTAAGCGACCTTCCAAAATCTTGATTTCGTCTGCAAAAAAATTCAACTCTGCCGTCCAATCGGTATGTGCTACATGTAAATCCGAAAGGTGTTTTTTCTCTGTAATCATTGTCTCTGTTGTTTTATTTCTTATCTCAAAGTACCCCTTCTTTCTTCAGAAAAAACATGACCAAGCTTAGGGTTTGACATGATTAACGGATTTTTCTTCCAAAAGCTTAAACATTTTAGGGGCTCTGCGAGTACTGTCTATCAGACCCCACACATTCATGAAAGGCGTAAAAAAAGAACATTTACCCAGTAAAGTCTGTCCGACATGCAATCGTCCTTTTAATTGGCGAAAGAAATGGGAGAAAAACTGGGAAGAAATTCGCTATTGCAGCGACCGTTGTAGAAAAGAAAAAAATAAATATCCATGATAAAACGAGCTATCGTTTGGTTTACGACCGATTTGCGTTTGCACGATAATGAAACGCTGGTTAGAGCTATTCAAGAAAATGACGAAATAATACCTGTTTACTGTTTTGACGATGCCTTTTTTAACGAAACAGCATTCGGACAAAAGCGAATAGGAACTTTTAGAGCAACTTTCCTTTTGGAGGCCTTGAGCGACCTGAAAGCACAATTGCAAGCCCTTGGCTCTGACTTGCTTATTTTAAGAGGAGATACCATTGCTCTTCTCTGCGGACTAGCACAGGAGTTTGGCGTAACCAGCATTTACACCAAGCAACACGTTTCTTCGGAAGAAATTAGTAAGCTAAAAGAACTTCGTAACCGTTTTACCCTTCAAGGAGGTAAGGTAAATACATGCCAAACACATGGGTTATACAACAAACAGGATTTCCCGTTTTCGCTCAGAGAATTACCAGATACCTTTACGGTATTTCGGAAAAAAATTGAGCGAATCACCCCTATCCGTTCGGCATTAAAAAGTCCATCGGTAGTGACTTCTCCCCTGCTTCCTTCTTCAGATTTACCGACGTTAAAGGAACTTCATTTAGAAGAAAAAACGGCCGATAAGCGAGCAGTGCTAGCCTTCAAAGGAGGAGAAAAAGCGGGTTTGGCACGGCTACGCTATTATTTTGAAGAAAGTCGCTGTATTTCGCAGTATAAGGAAACCCGAAATGGAATGGTCGGTGGTGATTACTCCTCTAAATTTTCGGTTTGGTTAGCATTAGGTTGTCTTTCGGCACGCCAGATTTATCAGGAATTACAAACCTATGAGGACACAATAGAAGCCAACGAATCGACTTATTGGCTGTATTTTGAATTGCTTTGGCGTGACTATTTTTATTTTGTCATGGAGAAATACAACCCTGCTTTTTTCTTGAAAGGAGGCATTAAAAACAACATTCCCCAAAAGAATATTCACAACAAAGCTTTGTTTGAAAAGTGGAAAAACGGGCAAACAGGCAACAACTTCATCGATGCCAATATGCTTGAACTCAAGTATACAGGTTTTATGAGTAATCGAGGAAGACAAAACGTGGCGAGCTATTTGTGTAACGACCTCCACCTCGACTGGCGATACGGAGCAGCGTATTTTGAGGAACAATTGCTCGATTATGACGTGCACAGCAATTGGGGTAATTGGGCTTATTTAGCAGGAGTTGGAAACGACCCACGAGAAAACCGCTACTTTAGCATCGAAAAACAAGCAAAAACATACGATACGCATCAGGAATTTAGAAAATTATGGCTAAAGAAGAAATCTTAACAGAAGCAGATAGTAACCGAATTATTGAAATGGCATGGGAAGACCGAACCCCCTTTGAAGCCATCGAGTTTCAGTTTGGACTAACCGAAAAAGAAGTTATTGAATTTATGCGAAAAAACTCCATTCCGAGTAGTTTTAAAATGTGGCGAAAACGCATGAAATCAAGAAAAACCAAGCATCAAGCCCTCCGAGAACAAGGAATAAACCGCTTTAAATGCAATAGACAGCGAGGAACTGGTAATAAAATTGCCAAACGATAAAGGCAAGATTGTTTCAAAGTTGTACCTTTGAAACAATCTTCAACAAAGCCCATACTAATCGCTTATGAAATCGTTTTTTTTCCTATTTATTGTATTCTTTTCTATTTCCTTTTTTTCAGTAGCACAAAATAGTACCCTTTCCAAAAGAGTTATTACTAAATTTTCGGTGAAAGCAGTCGATGAAAACACGCACCAAGAGTTACCTGCTAATTTTGTAATCCAACTTAAAAAAGCTCAGAAAACCTATAAAGTGAGCAACCAATTAGGCAAAGAACCCTTTAGTTTTAATTTATTAGAAGCAGATACCATTAGTATTGAAAGTCGTATCGCAGGTTATTATTCGTACGATGAATTATTAGTTGCTTTATGTGATACTTGCTCTGAGTATCAACATATCGTGACGATGGAAAAAGTAGAGGAAACAAGCTTCGAGAACTTAAAAATCAACGATGTACTAAAATTAGATAAGATCTATTTTGCCCAAAGCAGTTTTATTTTACGCTCAGAGTCCTACCCACAGTTAACGAAACTTTACCAAGCACTTCAAGAACACCCTCAATTAAAACTTGAAATTTCGGGACATACCGATAATGTAGGAAATGCCAAATTAAATCAGTTACTTTCTGAAAACAGAGCCCGAGTTATCTGTAATTATTTAACAGGTAAAGGAATCGATCCTAATCGGCTTACTTATGTAGGATACGGCTCGTCACGCCCTGTTGCTCCAAACGATACCGAAGAAAACAAATCTCAAAATAGACGAGTAGAATGTCTTGTTATTGCAGAAAAAAAACAGCTATCTTGCTGACAAAAAACAACTTACATCAAAATTCAGTTGGCAAATGATTATTTTTTTAGCCAGTCGTGCAACCCTTTAGGTATAAGTTTACGTCTTTGTTAGTGAGAAGCAACCTTTTTGTCTGGAGGCAAAATACCCAAGAAGTAAATACAAGTAACCACGAAAACAATCCAAGAGTTTTAAAATATGGGAACAGCTATATGAAATTACCTTACGATATACCATCCACGCCCTTCATCCAACGGATAACGAAAACAGTTGTCGCTATTCAGTTGGTTATGATGCTCGACAGTTGCGATACCGTAGTAAACGAATCGACTACCATTCCGACTCCTAGCATTCCTCAAGCAACTACTGAGGTAATGAAACAGCTTTATCCAACGGTGTCAGCTTTTGTTTTTAAACCTCTTGAAGAAAACAAGACTTG
>JALRIJ010000026.1 GCA_023255485.1 Flectobacillus sp. | reverse complement strand
CTAATACGACTAACGCATCGTGAACTAGGGCAACAATACCACCTAATGAATACTGCCACTTACGGAAACGAATTAAGATATAAATAAAGATGGCAATTAATGCATAGATAATTGACAAGAATGACTGCGTCAAAATATCATCGGCAATCGTTGCTCCTACTTTAGATTCCGACTGAATTACTGGTTTCGCATCTGCTAATTTAGATAAACCTGATTCTAATGCTTTACGCACCGTTTGGTTAGCTTGTGTACTTTCATCTTCAACTAAGTAAGATGTAGTCACTTTCATTTTATCTCCGTTGAATGTTTTTACTTCAACACCTTTTCCACCGAATGAATCTTTTAAGGCATCCTTCACGGTTGCAGCATCGGTTGCTTTAGCAAATTCAACGACATACGAACGACCACCTTTAAAGTCAACACCTAAGTTAAAACCTCCTTGGATTGTTAATACAATTGCACCAAGAGCAATTAAAGCCCAAGAGAATACGTAAGAAATTTTACGCTTTCCGATAAAGTCAAAGTTTGAATTCTTGAATAAATCTTTCGAGATAAATGTTTCAAACGTTACTGATTTCTCTTTTCCTGCAGCAATCGCACGTTTTGCCATCCAATCAACAAAGATGTGAGACACATATACCGATGTAAATACCGAAGTAACCAAACCAATACAAAGTGTAACCCCGAAACCTTTTACAGAACCAGAACCAAAAATAATCAAGATAATACCAATCAAGATTGTCGTAACGTTACCATCAATAATCGCAGAAAGGGCTTTTTCATATCCGATTTTAATCGCTTCCATCAAGCTCATTCCTTTGTGCAATTCTTCACGAATACGCTCGTTAATCAATACGTTGGCATCGACCGCCATACCTAATGTTAATACAACCCCAGCAATACCCGGTAAAGTCAATACCGCTTGCATTTGAACTAATACCCCTGCAATGAAGAATACGTTGAACAAAAGAGCCGCATTTGCCATCCAACCCGGACTACCATAGTAACCAATCATGAAAATTACCACTAACAACAAACCTAAAGCCATTGACATATAACCTTGGTTAATTGCCTCTTGACCTAATGATGGACCAACAAAGGCATCTTCCACAATACGAGTTGGAGCCGATAATTTACCAGACTTCAATACGTTTGCTAAATCTTTTGCTTGCTCTACTGTGAATGAACCTGAGATTGATGAACGACCGCCTGCAATTTCACCATTGATGTTTGGTGCAGAGTAAACATATCCATCCAATACGATTGCAATACGTTTTCCAACATTAGCTGCTGTCATATTTTTCCAGATTCTAGCCCCTGTCCCGTTCATAGCCATTGTTACTTCTGGACGACCATTTTGATCAAAATCCTGAGCAGCATCTGTGATTACTTCACCTGTCAATGGAGCTTGTTGTCCTTCAATTTGTCTTAATGCTTCTAATTGAATGATTTCGTCTCCATTTTTAGCAGGAATACCAATTGCATACCAGTGGAATGTGATGTTTGCAGGGAACATCATACGTACTTCTGGACGACGGAATAATTCATTCACACGAGCCGTATCTTTACGGAATACACCCCAAGTTCTTCCTTGGTTATCCATTGGCAAGAACAATTTCGTTAAAGCCGCACCTGCTGTTGTATCTTTTGTATCTTTCTTCGCTGTATCTTTTGTAGTTGATTTTGCAGTTCCTGCTAATTTCCCTGCTAAATCACCTTCTTTTTTCGTTGTATCTGTGCTTGCTACTGGAGCTGACAAAGATGCCAAAGATGATTTAGATGCTTTTTCTTCTGCTGCCAAATACTCACCTAACGTGTTTAAACCTTGGCCCCATTCGTTAATTTCAGCAACTTCAATAAATTCTAATTTTGCTGCTTGAGCTAAGATTTTTCTAGCACGGTCTGGATTATCAACCCCTGGTAACTCCACCTGAATACGGTTTGTACCTGGTAAACGTTGAATGTTAGGGTTGGCTACCCCTAATTTATCAATACGAGTTTGAATCGTTTTGTAAACACGGTCAACAGCACCATCAATTTCGTCATTGATTACTTTCTTCACTTGAGAATCGCTCGACTGAGAATTTAATTTCTCACGGTTAGTCGAGTTAGCAAAGATAGATGCCAATGGTTGTTTTGGAGCAATGCGAGCAAATGCTTCAAAGAACAAATCATTGAAAGGCTTTGTAGAAGTGATTTGAGCCTTAGATGCTTCTTGTAATGCTTTTTCGAAGTTTGGATCATTACTTTTTGCAGATAATGCACGTAAAATTTCTACTGGAGAAACTTCTAATACAGCATGAAGACCACCTTCTAAGTCCAACCCTTTGTGAAGGCTGTACGTTGTTACTTCTTGTAAGGTAAACCCTAAATAAACAGGTTGTTTCCACAATGAATCAACAAAATGAAGTTTTCTTGCTGGGTCAAATTTACCGTTTACGGTTGCATAATTAACCGCCTCTTCACGAACTGAATTTGCTTTCCATGTGAAAGATAAAAAGAATAAACACAAGGCTGAGATGATACCAGTCAGCCAGATAATGGCACCTTTGTAACGCATTGTAATTGAAAATTAGATGAAATTGAAAATTAAACTAGATAAGACCTCCGCCAACAAGGGCAAAGGCAATAAAATCTTAATGCTATTTCACAATAACATAAGGAGATACTATCAGTTGAACTGATAGAGGGCTAAAGCATAAAGCCAAAACCTACAAGAAAAAAATCACGGGGCGTTGGTAGCGATGAAATGCTCGAAGAGAATTTCGTGGAAAGAAAGACGATAAATCGTTTCTTTTACTACTTCTGAATGAAGCGTTGGAGCAACAAATGAAATTAGCTGTGGAGTAAACGTAAATTCAGGTGAAAAATCAACCGAAATCGGTGTCGATGCCTGCATAACAGACAGTTCACTTACCGAACACGCTCTTGGATCTTGCTTTTGCTTGTCCGTTTGCGTTGTTTTTACGCTTTTTTCTCCTGCATTAACACGCTGTGATGCCGAAAATGTCTTACCGAAAACGGTAAACATCAGCATCAAACACATCAAAAATGTGCTGAAAGTACGAGCTATGTGAGAGTTTTTATGCACAGAAATTTAACTATTGTTCACAAATTTGTAATTTTTCTGGTAATAAACCAAACATCCACGTAAAATTTAAAGACTGACTGTAGGTAGGATTTTTGAAAATGTCTTACTTTTGAGGGAGATAAGTTAGTAATTATACAATTCTGATTACGATTCAGCATTATTCAAACACCCTTTTTATGTTCAACTACTTAGAGCCGTCATACATTCATCATTTTATTCAAACTGCACTTGCTGAAGACCTTGGCGACGGCGACCATACTTCCCTATCAACCATTCCGAGCGATGCTCAAGGACGAGCGAGATTATTGGTAAAAGATACAGGAATTTTGGCTGGTGTCGAATTAGCCAAGCTGATTTTTGCAGAAGTTGACCCCAATTTAGCAGTAGAAGTACTACTAGAAGACGGAACGTTTATTACAAAAGGCGAAATTGTATTAACCGTTGCAGGTTCGTCTCAGTCAATTCTTAAAGCAGAACGCTTGGTATTGAACTGTATGCAACGTATGTCGGGAATTGCCACTTATACGGCATCGTTGGTAAAATTGTTAGAAGGGACAAACACCAAACTATTAGATACTCGTAAAACCACGCCAAATTTCCGTATTTGTGAAAAATGGGCGTGCAAAATTGGTGGAGCGGTCAATCACCGATATGCTCTTTATGACATGATTTTGATTAAAGATAATCATGTTGATTATGCTGGTGGTATCAAAAATGCGATTACCCAAGCCAATGATTATTTGAAAACGACAGGCAAAGACTTACAAATCGAAATTGAGGTCCGTAACCTAGCAGAATTGGCAGAGGTATTAGCGATCGGACAAATAAACCGCATTATGTTGGATAACTTTTCTTTTGAAAACCTTCGTAAAGCAGTAGCCATGATTGACGGTAAATTCATGACCGAAGCCTCAGGCGGAATCAACGAAACGACCATCCGTGAATATGCAGAATGTGGCGTTGACTACATCTCTTGTGGAGCTTTGACACACCATATAGCCAGTTTAGATTTAAGTTTAAAGGCATATTAGTTTTTCTATGTTACTGACCCTTAAAAATAATGTAAAAAAGTTAGCCAGTTTATAAAGGCTAACACATACGTTTCAATGAAAAACCAATTTGTATATTTGATATTTTCGCTCCTTATTCTTGCCTCCTGCAAAGGAAAAGACAAAAAGGAAATACCTTTTATTGCCCCAAAAGATACTGACATTGTTGCTCCTTGTAAATCGGAAGGGGCGAAAAATGGCTTTGAGTTTTGGGATTATTTGGGCTACGCTCCACAAACGCAAATCCCTAATTTAACCTTAGTTGAGTTATCAGGGAAACCCGTTGAATTTTACGAGGTGCTGAAAGAAAATAAACCATTGGTACTCATTTCGGGTAGCTATACTTGCGACCTTACCCGTAAAAACCTTCCAGCAATTGAAGATTTTTACCAAAAGTATGGTAACAAAGTAGCCATTTATTTCGTCTATACGACAGAAGCATACCCGAAAGATGCTGATGCTTATTCGATAGGAAGCGAAAAGCGATTTTCAAGAGAGAACGTCGAAGCTCATATAGAAGCAAACCAGCCCAAGACTTTTGGCGAACGTAAAACCTTAGCTCAAAAGTGGGTAAAAGAGTTAAACATCAAAGTACCCGTATTACTGGATAATCCATCCAATCAATTTTGGAATTATTTTGGACAGGCTCCCAACATGGCTTACTTAATAAAACCCAATGGAATGGTTATCGAGAAGGAAATATGGTTGGAAATGAATAAATTTGAACGTGCTGTACAGCAATTGATATCAAAATAAAACAATGAACTTACTAGAAGAAGCAAACCGAGTTGGATACGTAAGTCGTTCTGTACCTTTCAAGGGCGATGATTTGAAAAACGAAATCCTAAAACTAAAAAAGGAAAAAAATGCCGTTATTTTAGCTCACTATTATGTCGATGCTGAAATTCAAGATATTGCCGATTTCTTAGGCGATAGCCTTGCCTTGGCTCAAGCTGCTGAAAAGACAGATGCCGATATGATTGTATTCTGTGGCGTTCACTTCATGGGCGAAACCGCTAAGATTTTGAACCCAAATAAAAAAGTAGTTCTTCCTGATTTTAATGCAGGTTGCTCTTTAGCTGACGCTGCTCCGAAAGAGGAATTTGCCGCCTTCAAAGCACAACACCCTGATGCTGTCGTAGTAAGTTATATCAATTGTACGGCCGATATTAAAGCGATGACGGACATCATTTGTACGTCTTCAAATGCCGTAAAAGTGGTTGAGTCTATTCCAGCAGATAAGCAAATTATCTTTGCTCCTGATGCCAACTTGGGGCGTTATGTAGCCAACAAAACGGGTAGAGAGTTAATCCTTTGGGATGGTTCTTGTATGGTTCACATTGACATTTCGTTAGAGAAATTGAAAAAAGCCAGAGAGGAAAACCCCAATGCGTTATTGATTGCTCACCCAGAATGCAAAGAAATCATTCTTTCACAAGCTGATTTTGTAGGTTCTACGACGGCTCTTTTAAATTTTGTACAAACCTCCGATTGTCAAGAGTTCATTGTAGCAACCGAAGCAGGAATTTTGCACAAAATGAAAGAATCTGTTCCGCACAAGAAATTGATTCCTGCTCCTGCCAACGAGAAAAACACCTGTGCTTGTTCGGAATGTCCTTACATGAAAATGAACACCATGGAGAAGCTATACAATGCGATGTTCTATGAGTTACCAGAAATTCAAGTACCAGAAGAAACTCGTATTCCTGCATTAAAGGCATTGAAAGCAATGTTGGAGATTTCAAAGTAACATAAAAAGGTTAGATAATACCCAATGTTTGACCTTTTTATCTTGACAAAAAACAACTATATTTAGGTTTGATTGACTCTTAAAAAGGGTTTCCCTCAGCTAAAATCAACTACCATGAATACGATACGAGTTGACGTTTTGAATCCTAAGGCAATGAGGCTGTTAAAAGACTTAGCAGCCTTAAATCTCATTTCAATTCAAGAATCCTCAGCGAATAAAGGTTTTGCTGATGTTTTGAAAAAACTTCGTTCTAAGACAACAATAAGTCTTAGTATTGAAGAAATAACAAAGGAAGTTGAATTGGTAAGAGAAAAGCGTTACAGGAAAAATGAGTTATAGAGTTATTATAGACACAAATCTTTGGATTAGTTTTTTGATTTCAAAAGACTATTCAAAACTTGATGAAATTCTTTTTACAAAAAAAGCTACTCTTGTTTTTAGTCAAGAATTATTAGATGAATTTATAACAGTTGTTAGACGACCAAAATTTAGACGCTTTTTTTCACCGAGTGATATTGAAGATGTCATTGAAACTATTGAGGAGTACGAGAGTTCATAGATGTTAACGCTAGTGAGAACGCTTGTAGAGATGAGAAAGACAACTTTTTGCTATCCTTAGCAATTGATGGAAAAGTGGATTTTCTATTGACAGGAGATAAAGATTTATTAATACTAAATCCATTTCAAAGTACTACAATTATAACACTATCTGAGTTTTTACAAACTATGTGAGTGAATCTTCAGAACATAAAAAACCGACTGAGAGCCATCTCTCAGTCGGTTTTTTGTTATACCTATACTAATTAAATTTAGGTTTGCAAAAGATAACTATCTTAACTTTACGGATAATTAAGACTTTGTGCATACGTTCCTTTATGAGCTTAATGCCTTTATCTCGCCTACTTTTCTAAAAATCATAGCCTATCGTAATGCCTGTAATATTCACTTTTGAAGCGGGCTGACTCACTCCTTGCAAGGTATCTGACTGCCCTATATTTACTCGTTCGTATCGGAAACGAATTGTCATTTTCTTAACCTTCGCTCCTACCTCCACTGCTGGAGAGAGTTGCTTATTGAGATTCACTTCTGCATTGGGATTAGCTAAGTTTTTTTCATCTGTTTTCACTTTTGCCACGATGGGGTAAGAAGTAGAAACTCTAAACGTTAATTTCACTTTGGATTTAGTCGTATAATTCAGCTTTGCTCCTAATGTTGGTGATAAAAACTTATACTGCTCTGTAAAAGTATATTGAGAGCCATCCGCAAAAATGGTAGATCGATTCAATACTTTTCCTTCAATTCCGATAAACGGTTCTAGGGTCATTGACAAACTATCCTTTAATTTAAAAGGAATCCCAGCATCCAAAGAAGCGGTTGCTCCCTTAAATTGTACTAATGGACTTGCATATAAACCAGAACCCGCTGAGATACTTGCATTAAAATTACCCTTTGAATCTTGATAGCCTGCCAAAATAGCATTCGGACTCGGAGTTGTTTGTATTTCAGCATTCTTTTTTTCACTCAAAAAACCATTCAGATTTAAGTTAACATTTACTTTTGAAAGAGGCTTAAACTGAAATTCAACACCCACTTTCCCTGCTAACGCTTGCTTTCCAAACTCCACATTTTCTAAGGCAATAACAGGTTTTACCCGCATCAACTTATGTTGCGTAGTATCTTGGGCAACAAGCTTCACTGTGCTGCCGCAGACAAAGAAACCCCAAAGGAAAAGTTTTTTCATAATATTGTGAAATACAAAAGTCAAGATAAATGACTCATTTTAAGAACACAAAGTTGGAAAATATATTGTATTTTTTTACTTAAAAATCGTTAAAATCAGTAAATGTGTCGTCTTGTAAAGACAAAAGAGGGATTACATGCCGTAACCCCTCTTCTGTGTAAAGCCAAAAGTAGCTTTTAATTATTTATTGAATTTGAGTGCATTCACATTTACACCAACTTTCTTTCCTTCTTGCAAGCCAATCTCATTATCTTGTTTAGTATGGATTCCACCATAGAAACGAGACATTGCAGACTCCTCTGCTGCTGCACGGAAACTGCTAAAACTACGAATTTTATAAGGTGTATTAGTCGTCGCTTCATTTGCTTTCCCTTGGTGTGTATTATCAGTAAAAGCAAAGTTCTCGCCAAATACAGCAGTCAATACTTCAGCAGAAGCACTTGACTGTGTTGCGTGCCCAGACATATACCCAGGGAAAGGCGGAGCAGGCCAGAACGGAGTCCATTTGGCAATCATTCTATTCACCATCGTATAAGGACGCTCATTCATATAAATATATTTACATTTCCAGCACAAAATGAAGGCATCTGCCACTGCAATACCCGTGCGAGCAAAAGCTTCTGCGGCCTTTCCTAAACCAACTCCTGCTTTTTTAATGGCAATATTCGCAATCGAGTATGAGTGCCCTGGAGGGGTTGGTGTATCCCCTGGATTATCTGCCCACCATACAGCGATTTCTTTTTCTGTGGCTGTTAGCGTAAGGTTTTTATCATAAACAGCTTTATACTCGTTAAAGTATGCAGAAGTTGTGCTTGTAGAAAACGGGATAGGATCTACAGGCGTGATAATAGCATTCGCCGCAACAAACGTTCTATTAGAACCCCAGTAGGGTTGCATTGGCGACTGACCATTTTCTGTTTTTTGCCAAGCTCCTGGAAATACAGGAATCACATACGTCGTTGGAAAATTTCGCTTGTAGCCTTCATGTCCTCCATCGGTTTTAGACCATGCAAAAATAGCCCCTGCAACAGTATCGCCATAAGCAATAGAGCGGTCTATAATGTCTTGCGAAACACCTGTACGAAGTGTAGAGGCAATTAACGTTTCTAGAGAGTCAATAGATTTTTTATTGATTGCCGCTTGTGCTCTTGAACTTTCGGTATATAACTCCCGTAAAATTCTTGCTTGTCCAGCATTTAAGCTCAATCCATAATTATATTTCTTGGTGTTATCAACCGTAGGCAATGATGCCAATTTAGTTAATTGACCTGCTAACGATTTCTTTTCAGGCATACCAGCTACGACCGACTCGTACATAGTTAAACCTGCATATCCATAAGCTCTTGAGGCTACGGGTGGTGTATAACCTGCTGTACGCTTGGTTAATACTAATTGTAATTCAGCCCATTGGGAAGCAATCGTTGATGGAATTTTATCTACAACATTTTCAGCAATGGGTTGTACATCGCTTGAATCCGATGGATTACAGGCATTCAGCAAAACGAGAGCACATAAAGCGGAGAATATGAGCTTCGGATTTCGGAAAGGTATTAATTTTCTCATATACAGAAGAAGGATGAATTATTACTACTTAATGCAAAAAGTATAGTTATTGTGTGATAGTATGACAGTCATTACTACAAAAACATTGCCAATTATTTTAAATACCTGATACTGGGTTTAGTTTTATCTACCCACAAAGATACAAGATTAATACAAAAAAGGCTCACATAGCTATCCTGTTAGTTGTCTTGCTATCAATCAATTATAAGGAAAATACATTTTGTTGGGAGACTAATTTGAAGGTATAGTACTATTTACTAAGATTTTATGAAGGATTCATTGACTAGAGCAGTACTCTGAAAATGAATTTAAGGTGGGCAGAACTCGTTTAAAACAAATAGGTGTATGAACTATTTACTTCACTCGTAGCCTGACTTTGTTCTGTTGTTTTTCTAGGATGTCAACTACGATTATGAATAAGTGTGGTTAAGTACTTATCTGTATTTTTAACGAATACTTACCGGTAAAGTCACTCCATTAGGAAAAAAGATGCGTAACTTTGATTTCATTTTTTAGAAACGAATATGAGAATAGATCAAGAAACCATCGACAGAATTAAGCAGGCTGCTGAAATTGCGGATGTCATCGGCGATTATGTTTCCCTCAAGAAAAAAGGGGCAAACCTAAGTGCCTGTTGCCCTTTTCATGGTGAAAAGACTCCTTCTTTTTCGGTTTCGCCCGCCAAGGGAATTTACAAATGCTTTGGCTGTGGTAAGGCAGGCGATTCGGTACGCTTTATCATGGATATTGAAGGCATTGGTTATGGAGAAGCACTTCGCCATTTAGCTAAAAAATATGGGATTGAAATTCAAGAAACCAAACTAACGGACGAACAATTACTCGCTCAGAACGAACGAGAAAGTTTACTCATTGCCCTCAATTATGCCAACTCTTTCTACCAAAAACAGCTAACGCAGTCGGACGAAGGGCGTGCAATTGGCTATTCGTATTTTAAAGAAAGAGGCTTTTCGGACAAAACTATCAAAACGTTTGAACTAGGATATAGCCTCGAAAGTTGGGATGCTTTTACAAAAGATGCCTTAAAAAATGGCTATAACCTAGACATTTTAGAAAAAGCGGGACTGAGTTTACGAAGAACTGAAGGAGGTGATAAGGTCTTTGACCGCTTTAGAAATCGGGTAATTTTTCCGATTCACAATGTATCGGGAAAAACGATTGCCTTTGGGGCCAGAATCCTCAAAGCAGATAAAAATCAGGCTAAGTATTTGAACTCGCCCGAAACAGAGGTTTATCATAAATCAAACGTTCTTTATGGGATTTATCAGGCAAAAAATGCCATCCGTTCAAAAGACGTTTGTTACCTTGTAGAAGGCTATACCGATGTAATCTCATTACACCAAGCAGGAATTGAAAACGTCGTAGCTTCTTCGGGAACGTCGTTAACCTTAGAACAAATCCGTTTAATAAGTCGTTTTACCCAAAATGTAACTGTCCTTTACGATGGCGATGCCGCTGGTATTAAAGCATCGTTGCGAGGAATGGACATGATTTTGGAAGAAGGCCTTAATGTCAAATTAGTCGTCTTCCCCGAAGGTGATGACCCTGATAGTTATGTTCGTAAAATCGGTTCAGAAGCATTTACAGCTCATATCTCTGAACACGCCACAGATTTTATCACTTTCAAAGCTGAATTGTTTTTGCAAGAAGCAGGAAAAGACCCTTTCAAACGTGCCGAATTGATTAAGGATATGGTGGAAAGTATTTCTAAAATTCCTGATTCAATTAAACGTCAAGTATTTTTCCAGAAGACGGCTGCTTTAATGCAAATGGATGAAGCCATCTTAATCGCTGAAAGTAATAAAATCACCCTAGAACGAGGAAAACAACGAGAAAAAGACCACCAACGAGAAAGTAATCGCCAACGCTTACAACAGGATTTACCCAATAATGTGGTACTTCAAAATCATCAAGCCCCTCCTCCTATCGATAATAACGGCTGGATGAGTTTTTCGGAAGATGATATGGGAGGTGTTCAGGAGTTTTATACATCTCCTCAACCAGTAACGCCTGTCAATCAACCAACAAATAATACGCCTCTCGTTCCTAAACAAACGGCTGTAAAAAGCTATTTGGCATTACAAGAACAAGAATGTATTCGGCTGTTAATCAACCACGGTACCAAAGAAATTGACCCCGATGTTGCTCCAGGCATTACGCTCATGCAATATGTTTTGGGAGAAATTGATGGTATCATGTTTTCGACCCCTATCTACCAAGAAATTTTGAACTTATGCCGTGAACACTTTTTACGTGGAAGAGTATTAGACATTTCTTTTTTTGTAGGTCATCCCAATTCAAACATCCAACAAGAGACGATTAACTTAGTAAGCGAACAACATAGCGTTTCGGAGTCATGGTTAAAACGCCATGAGATTTTTGTTCCAACCGAATTAGATAGGCTAGCAGAAATGGCTTTCACCAATATTTTACGCTTGAAAAAAGCAGTTAATGAAGAGCAGTTAAAAGACCTATTGGCACAAATTGGTCAGACCAAAGATGCCAATGAGCAAACTCGTTTATTAGGTTTATTCATGCAAGCGAAAGAAATAGAAAAACAAATTGCTAAAGAATTGGGTAATGTAGTAGTACGCTAGCTAAAAGGAGATTTGATTCAAAAAACGTAAAAAAATAGCCTCCTATGCTTGCGTTTTAGAAGATTAAGTGAATTTTTGTCTTAAATATAAATTAAAGTATACAAAATGACAAAGACCTTATATTTGGTTCGACACGCCAAGGCTTCCGAATCAGTAAGTCCTGATTTAGTTCGCCCCTTAACTTCTAGTGGAATGATTGATATTGCTCGTATGGGCAGACATTTAGCTACTAAAATACACGATGTTCAATTGATTATTAGCTCCCATGCAGAGCGTACTCAAATGACAGCACAGGTTTTGTCAGAACAATTACACATCTCTGATGAGTTAATTCGCATTGATAATTCACTTTACGAAAGTTCGCCAAAACACTATTTAGATGCGATTAATTCTTTACCCGAAACGGTCAATACCGTCATGTTGGTGGGTCATAATCCGAGTATCAGCTATTTAGCAGAATACCTAACCCACGAAGACATTGGCTCTATGCCTACTAGTGGGGTAATTGGCATGACTTTCGGGGCATTATCTTGGGCAGAAGTAAGTAAAAGAACCGCTAGTATGACTTTTTACGACTCGCCAGATTCTATTTTGGGAGTTAAATTAGACTAAACAAATGAACAAAAATCAGAAAATATTACGCTGGATATTTATCATTTTTACCAGCATTGTAGTATTGCTTGCCATTGATATGGCTCGTCATACAACCGCACCGTGGAACAAGAAAAAACACCTCAATAAAGCCTTTGAAGGCGATAAGGTGCGACTTGACACGGGTAGAAAATAAAGAAAAATCCCTCATTGCTTCGTGAAAGGCAATGAGGGATTTTTCTTTATTTTCTAAAACCTAAGTAATAATGTTGAATTATGAATTTTGGATTTAGTAAACTAGCAATTAGTACTTTAAAATAAAACAAACAACTAATAACCAGCAAGTTAAATCCACAATTCCACATCATTATCTACAGTTCTGAAGCTTCTACTTCCAAACTTGGTTCAGCTGTGTTTTCTTCTGAAATGGGTACCGCAATTGGTTTTTCTTCAAATATCTTAGCCTCTTTGATGTCTTCCAAAGACATATCAAAGAAACGAGTGTGAATATTAAACTCCTCTTCTCCTTCTGGACGTTGAATACGGATAAACGAGCCATTTTCTTGCATTTCGTAGGCATTAACATTGTCCAAGAAATTCCAGTGTAATATCTGAATGGCTTGTAACTTCACCTGACTTCCAGCAATTTCAAATAGCGATTCAATACGACGATCAAAACTACGTACCATAACGTCTGCAGAACCACCATATACTTTTGGTTGATTGTTATTATGGAAATAGAAAATACGAGTATGTTCTAAGAAATCCCCTACAATGGAACGAACCGTAATGTTATCCGATAAGCCTTTACGTTGTGGACGGATGCAGCAAATGCCTCGTACAATCAATTTAATTGGCACACCTGCTTGCGAGGCACGATACAGAGCATCAATAACCTGCTTATCTTGTAACGAATTGATTTTAATGCAAATCCCACTCGATAAACCCGCTTGAGCATTTTTCGCTTCTTGATCAATGAGAGCAATTAGCTTAATACGCATTTCACGAGGTGCTGTAATCAAGTGTTCATAACTCAAGGGTTGCGAATGTCCTGTGATTACATTGAAGAACTCCGAAATATCACGAGTTAATTCCTCACGAGTGGTCAACAAACCAATATCAGTATATAACTTAGCTGTTTCTTCGTTATAATTACCCGATGAAAGGTGTGCGTAACTTGTCACGGTGTCCCCTTCGTTACGAATTACTTGCAATAATTTTGTATGGGTCTTCAAACGAGGAATTCCATAAATTACAAAACAGCCTGCTTTTTGCAAACGTTGTGCTTCTTTAATGTTATTTTCTTCGTCAAAACGAGCCTTTACTTCGAATAATACAGAAACGTGTTTTCCATTTTCTGCGGCTCTCAATAAAGCACTAGCAATACGGGACTTCTTAGAAATACGGTATAAAGTAATCTTGATTGCCAAGACACTTGGGTCTTCTGCTGCTTGTTCGAGTAGTTGCAGTACAGGTTCAAAATTATTGTATGGATGATGCAAGAGAATATCTCCTTGCTTCATTAACGAAAATATATCGTCTAGTCGATCGCTCTTCAATGCCAAAGGCGGTACGGGAGGGTGCGGAATCGCTAACTTATCTTTAAAATCTGGGTGCTTAATAATTTGCCAGAAAGCCGTGAAATCAAGCAAGTTTTCTTTTACAAAGACATCCTCCATTTCCAACTTCCAACGACGAAGCATTTCGTCTAGCATATAAGGAGAATAGCCACTTTCAATTTCTAAACGAGTTACTCGTCCTAAGCGGCGGTCTTTAATTTTCTTTTTGATTTCATCAACAAAATCTACCTCAGAATCTTCGTTTTCCACTACATCGAAGTCACCATTACGAGTCAATCTAAATAAGGACACCGATTCAATTTCAACATTGCGGTAAAGCTTACCTATTTCATGACGAATAATTTCTTCAATTGGCAAAAACGCTACTTCATTATCTCGTTCTAAGATATAAAAGCGATTCAAGTTTTGTGGAATTTGGACAAAACTAATTTTGCGTTCTTTCGATTTTCCATTCTTAATTTTACCAATAGGATCTTCTGGTGTTGCTTTTGAAACAACCCCAAAAATCAGCGTTTTGGCCAACAAACTCGGAAATGCGTGCGTATGGTCAAAAACCATAGGCGTAAGCATTGGGTAGATTGTGCGGTTAAAATAAGCAGAAATTTCCTGTACTTCTTCTTCGTTTAGGTCATTTTGCTTTACTAAACGTAGTCCATTTTCGGGGAATAAAGGTAATATTTCTTCTCCAAAAAGACGATGTTTATCTTGGACAAAGGCTTTCACAGCCGCCATTAAGGTTTTCTTGAAAGGAATTTCTCGTAGTCCAGAATAATCAATTCGTTCTTTACCATAGTCAATATAACTATACAACGACCCTACTCGAATCGTAAAAAATTCATCTAAGTTAGAGGCCGTAATTGCTAAGAATTTCAATCGGTCAAACAAAGAGCGTTTAGCATCACGAGCTTGATCCAATACCCTTTCATCGAATTTCAACCATGACAAATCACGAGAAATATAATCGGATTTCTCTATCAAGTCGTACGACTTGTTTATCACTTTATCAAGACGTTTTACTTCGTCTGTTTTATTTTTAGAACTCATAATTGGGTTTAAAAATGAAACAAGGTTCTCTACTAAAGACGCATTGTTTCCTTTTTGGTTACGTTTTTTGCTACCTAGAAACATAAAAATAACAATTTTACGAAATAGATGGATTAGAGTTAAAATTATTAAATCATTAAATTTAAGTATCACCAATCCCCATTCATCAAGGGTTACCTTTACATTCCTCCTTTTATTGCTTCGTAATCTGTTTTTAGTCTGCCCATTTCGTGAATCAAAAAATGTTGTAATTCTTCATTAAAAACAACTTTTTCTTCAGCAGAAAGTGTTTCATACAACACTTTCAATTCTTGATTAATGGCAGCTCTTTCCTCAGCATCACTAGCATGAATAGAACGTAAATGGTAACGTTTAAAATCGAATGTTGGCATGGTTTATTGTTCCTTAGTAGAATGTAAGGCTTTTGTTCTAAGTCTTTTAACTAATTCAATACAAATTTAAAGGATTCTCATCCATTTTATACCAAGATGGATTATTATTTGATTAAGCCTATAACGAAAGCAACAGGCTTTTATTGGTATTTTCGCTTGGTACTATTTATAAAAAGAGTACTCATAAGAAAAGGCTAGTCCTTTCGGAACTAGCCTTTTCTTGTATTCTATTATTTCCGAGAAAGCGGATTAAATATCAATTTTTGCATAACGAGAGTTTTTCTCGATAAAATCACGTCTTGGTGGTACTTCATCTCCCATCAACATCGAGAACAATAAATCTGCTTCTACCGCCGATTCAATGGACACTTGTTTCAAGGTACGAGACTCTGGATTCATCGTAGTTTCCCACAATTGTTCAGCATTCATCTCTCCAAGCCCCTTATAACGTTGAATACCCACAGAACTTTCTTTATCGCCACCCAATTCACGAACAGCGACATCACGTTGTGCTTCAGTCCAGCAATAACGCATCTGTTGTCCTCTTTTCACTTGGTACAAAGGAGGTTGGGCGATATAGATATATCCATTATCCACCAAGTCTTTCATATAACGGAAGAAGAACGTTAAGATTAGTGTTCTAATGTGAGAACCATCCACGTCGGCATCGGTCATGATAATGATTTTGTGGTAACGTAATTTCTCGATATTCAAGGCACGTTCGTCACCATCTTTACCAAAACTGACACCAAGAGCCGTAATCATGTTCTTGATTTCTTCGTTTTCGTATCTTATGTTCCATTGCTTTTTCTACGTTCAAGATTTTACCACGCAATGGTAAGATCGCTTGGTAACTTCTTTCACGACCTTGCTTAGCAGTACCACCCGCAGAGTCTCCTTCGACTAGGTATAACTCACAGGTATGTGGGTCGCTGTCTGAACAGTCAGCCAATTTCCCTGGAAGTGAGTTACCACCCAAAACTGTTTTGCGTTGCACCATTTCACGAGCCTTACGAGCCGCATGACGTGCTTGTGCTGCTAAGATAACTTTAGCTACAATTTGACGAGCCTCTTTCGGATGTTCTTCTAACCACGTTTCAAGCATATCCGACATTGCTGCCGATACCGCACCTGAAACTTCTCCGTTACCTAGTTTCGTTTTCGTCTGTCCTTCAAATTGAGGTTCTGCTACTTTTACCGAAATAACAGCGGTTAACCCCTCACGGAAGTCATCTCCAACAATGTCGATTTTTAGTTTGTCTAAAGCACCCGATTTGTCTGCGTAGTTTTTCAAGGTACGAGTCAAAGCACCACGGAAACCTGCTACGTGTGTACCTCCTTCAATCGTATTGATGTTGTTTACATACGACACTACGTTTTCAGAATACGACGTATTATACAACATGGCAACTTGAACAGGTACGCCATTTTTATCGCCTTCCATGTAGATAGGATCAGCAATAATTTTTTCACGAGTAGCATCTAAATATTCAACAAACTCACGAAGCCCACCTTCCGAGAAGAACGTGTCACTTTTCGGTTCGCCATTTTCATCTAAGTCACGTAAATCTTTCAGATACACATAAATACCAGCATTTAAGAAAGACAACTCACGAAGACGATTCGCTACGGTTTCATACTTATATTCTGTTACGGTAAAAATCGAAGCATCTGGCTTAAACGTAACCGTTGTACCTGTTTTGTCCGTTGTTCCAATTTCACGTACTGGATATTGCGGTACACCGATTTTATATTCTTGTTCAAAGACTTTACCGTCACGATTTACGGTCACTTTCAAATCTGTCGATAAGGCATTCACACAAGAAACCCCTACCCCGTGCAAACCTCCAGAAACCTTGTAGGTATCTTTATCAAACTTACCACCAGCGTGCAAGACGGTCATTACCACTTCTAAGGCCGAACGTTTCTCTTTGGTGTGCATTCCTGTTGGAATACCACGACCGTTATCAGAAACGGTGATCGAGTTATCAGGATTAATGGTTACGTGGATGGTATCGCAATGTCCCGCTAGGGCTTCATCAATAGAGTTATCAACTACTTCCCAAATTAGGTGGTGAAGACCTTTCACTCCTGTATCTCCAATATACATGGAAGGACGTTTTCTTACCGCTTCTAAGCCTTCTAATACCTGAATATTATCGGCTCCATAATTTGCTTTGTCGATTTCTACTGTTTCTTGAATTTCTGACATGATTTTAGTATTACTATTATATTGTTCTACCGCTCTTTATCAATAGATACGAGATTGATTAGATGTGGTTTTGTTCTCGTTTTCTTAAAAAATATCGTAAATTTTAGCTGATTGATGCTCTTCTAAACATAAAAAGTAGCCTCACCGAAAGTGTTTGGCATTTACTTAGAATTTGAATATTCACAAAAAGGATAAATATTATAACAATTCAATGTTTCCTTGTACAAAAAAAAGACGTTCTATTATTTAATACAAACTGCTTTTTTTAGTGCTTATTTCCTCTAAAACGTAAAAATACGTAAAATCTATTGTTCTGCCTACGATTTGCCTAAATTTTGCCTATGTTTGCCCTTGAAAATACGCCTTTTCACATGACTGATGGATTGGAAAAATAAGCAATCGGTAACATAGGGTGTAATGACCATAAAGTACTACCTTGAGAAGATATAATTTTATATATAATTGTCTGATACTAAAATCATGAAAAAACCATTCTTAGCAGCCCATACATCTGTCATGGGAGATATTACTTTTGGAGAAGATGTATCCGTTTGGTACGGAGCTGTCATCAGAGCTGATGTTGAACGAATTCAGATTGGAGACCGCAGCAATATTCAAGATAATGCGGTACTGCATGCCGACCCAGGTGACCCAACAATTATTGGCAACGATGTGACCGTAGGTCATGGAGCTATTGTACATGGAGCAACAGTTGGTGATGGTTCTTTGATTGGTATGAGAGCGACGATTCTCAACAGAGCTGTCATCGGGAAAGGCTGTTTAATTGGGGCAAATGCCTTAGTAACTGAAGGCACAATTATTCCTGATTATTCACTGGCGGTAGGTTCTCCAGCAAAAGTAATTCGTCAATTTACGGAAGAACAGGCTGAAAAAATCAAATCGGGAGCTAAGCATTATGTTGACATGGCCGAACAACATCGTGAAGGTAAATTTCCCCTTTGGACATAAAAAATAATAGGAGTTTGGTCAATGTTACTTGACACAAACTCCTAAAATCCAACTCACTCAATTACCTGTTAGTTTTTGGAGAAACCAATAGGGGTACACACTACAGGCGGACATGTGATAGCACTCGCACAGCTTTGGACGGCTGTCAATGTTTTTTTATCGAAACACATTACGCTTCCTCCTAGAGAACGAATCGTAATGGAATAAACTTGATTATCGGCTTTTAAGTTACCTGCAGATCCTACTGTGACGGATGTTCCAAAAGGAGTTCCTCCAGGATTCAACACATTCCCTCCTGTTCCATCGGTATTTGCTCCAAACACCACCTCATACAGTCCTGCCGCTCCATTCGTAATACTGGCATTAACCGTCACAGTAAAGTAATCATCGCCTGCCCATGTTGCTGTTCCATTATTATTACACGCTGACTGTGTGACAGATGCCGTTAATGAGCAGGGACAGTTAGTTCCTGCAACTACCATCACAGGACAACAGCTACTGTCCTTACAAATCGCTCCAGCCTGAAAACCTGTTACATTATAAACCCCAACGGTTGACACGACCAAGGTATCGGCTGTTCCTTGTGGTGCAGGAATTGCAACCCCATCTTTATACCACTGGATACCTGTCATACCACTCTTAGGCACAGACAAAGTATAACTCTCGCCTTGACAAAGAGGTAAGACTTGTGGAGTACAGGTAGTAGGAACAGTACATGTTACAGGAAAATTGTTCTCTGTAGGCCAAGGAGTACCTACAGTAGCATAACCTGCCAAGAAATAAACATTATACGCAGTTGATGGATTCAACAATGCGGTGGTATCTGCATTAGGAAGTGAGCCTAATCTAACAAGTCCATTAAGGGTTCCATCTTTATCCGAACTACTACCATCTAAAGCATGTATCTGAGCCGCAGTTAACGTCGAAGAAATAGGTAATACAGTAGTACTAAGTGTTTGCCCACTAGGATTGGTATAAGTCATCGAATAGTCTCCATCAAGGTTTGTTTCCCAACGATAAAAGCCTTTTGTTCCATCAGCTAAGATATTAATTACTGCCCCCGCAGGTCCGTTTACTGTTATATGGCCTCCCTTAACAATTGCTCCAGTCTGTTCACAATAAATATACCCAAAAGGATCCCATTTATCTAAGTGAATACCAAAATCTAGGGTCAAATCTAATGTATCTGATAAGTCAGTTTTTTTCAATAAATATATCTTGTTACTATATCCTAAAGTATCACTATTAGAATCTTTTGTTGTATCTGCCCCCATAAAGGCTTTTGTAAAATTATATCCGTAAGGTAAGCTTGATTTTTTGACACTTACCTGATATTGTCCCGTTGTTAAGCTATCAAAAAGGTAATATCCTGTTGTAGAAGTGACAGTTGAGTCAATAATGACATTATTTTTATATAGATATACTTTTGCTTTATTAACCCCAGGTTCTTGGGTATCTTGGATACCATTGTTATTATAGTCAAACCAAACATAATTACCCAGTGAGGCTCGTTTAACAGGGGCACAAGTAACCATAGTAACCGTAATCGTTGTATCCTTTATACAGTTATCGGCACCATTAAAAAATCGAATCGTATAAGTTCCCCCCGTATTTGGGATATTATTCTTTAGTGTATCAGGTAAGGTAACTATACTTGTGGCACTAGCATAAGCTGGACCAGTATAAGTTGCTCCAAG
>JALRIJ010000269.1 GCA_023255485.1 Flectobacillus sp. | reverse complement strand
ACTATCGTGTTGAATTACAATTGAATACGAATACCTTACGTGCAGGTACGTATGTAATGGTAGGTTTTGACTTGGGACGTAGAGCAAGTTTATTACAAATTCCGAAATTGGCTTTAGTGGAAGGTACTAAAAATCCGTATGTCTATGTAGTACAAGACAAGGTGGCGAAGATTCAAAAAATTACGGTTGGACGTGAAGTAGGCGAAAACATCGAAGTTGTTTCGGGTTTACAAGCAGGACAAGAAGTAGTTACTAGTGGACAAATTAACTTGACTAATGGTAGCAAAATCACTAAAACTAACAACCAATAATCGTTAAAAATATGTCAATCACCGAGCTATCTATAAAACGGCCATTACTGATTACAGTAATCTTCGTTACGCTTATATTGTTTGGTTTTGTTAGTTATAAACAATTGAATTATAACTTATTACCAAAGTTTGAAGCCAATATTGTTATTGTTCAAACCGTTTATCGGGGAGCTTCATCCGATGAAATTCAGAACACCGTAACCAAACCCATTGAAGATGCCGTTTCGGCTATCGAAGGGGTCGATAAGCTTTCTTCAACATCATCCGAAGGAGTTTCGGTTGTAACAGTTCAGCTAAAATCAGGAATTAATACCCTTGATGCTCAACGAGATGCAGAACGAAAAATCAATCAGATAAAATCAACCTTACCCGACGATGCCGATGACCCAATTGTCAGTCGTTTCAACACCGATGAGATTCCAGTATTGAGAATTAGTGCTTCTGCAAATATGTCAGAGCCTGAATTATACGATTTGATAGACCAAAAAATTAAGCCTGTTTTGTCTAACGTGGCAGGAGTTGGTACAGTTCGACTAATTGGGGGTAATGAACGAGAAATCCAGGTGAACCTTGATAATGATAAATTACAGGCTTACAATATTTCGTCAGCACAGGTAAATCAAATGATTCTGACGAGTAATAGTTCTTTCCCTGCGGGTAGTATTTTAAGTAATAGTAATCGTACTTCTATTCGGATGGATGCTAAATTGGTGAAAGTAGATGAATTAAGAAAGTTGATTATTCGTCAAAATACCGATGGTAGCCGTGTATTATTGAGCGATTTAGCGAGTATTACAGATGGACAAACGGAAGCAAAAACATTAAATAGAAATAATGGGAAAGCTGGTATTGGTATTGAAATTGTGAAACAAGGCGATGCCAATGCAGTGAATGTGAGTAAACTGGTAAAAGAAAAGTTAATTGCCATTCAAAAAACGTATGCGGCTCAACATTTCAATTATGATATTGCAGCCGATCAATCGGTTTATACCTTAGCTTCTGCTGATGCCGTAATCCACGATTTATTTTTGGCGATTCTCATTGTAGGAGCTGTTATGTTGTTCTTCTTACACAGTTTCAGAAGTTCCTTGTTTGTATTGGTGGCAATTCCTTCGGCAATGATTCCAACTTTTATTTTGATGTATTTGTTTGGGTTCTCACTTAACTTAATGACCCTAATGGGCTTATCATTAGTCGTGGGTATTTTGGTGGATGATAGTATTGTAGTCTTAGAAAATATTTATCGTTACCTCGAAATGGGTAAATCAAAAGTAGAGGCAGCCATCGAAGGTCGTCAGGAAATTGGTTTTACCGCTATGGCTATTACCTTGGTGGACGTTGTGGTATTCCTACCTTTATCCATGAGTGGCGGTTTGATTGGAAATATCTTGCGTGAATTCTCGTTGGTAGTAGTATTTTCAACCTTAATGAGCTTGTTTGTTTCCTTTACCTTAACACCCTTATTAGCATCAAGATGGGGTAAAGTTGAAGTATTGAGTAAAGACACCCTTTGGGGAAGAATCAACTTAGCTTTTGAAGGCTTTATTGATGGAATCAAAGAGGAATATGGTAAACTTCTAAAGTGGTCATTGGGACATAAACGTTGGGTCTTAATTGCTATCGTAATCATGTTTGTCGGTTCGATTATGTTATTGGCAAAAGGCTTTATTGGTTCATCTTTTGCAGGAAGTAGCGACCGTGGCGAAATTGCGGTGCAGCTAGAAATGGCTCCTCAAACACCGTTGTCAGAAACCAACTTAATGACCAAGAAAGTAGAGCAACTCATCTTGAGAAAACCAGAAGTTGACAAAGTCTTTGCTAACGTAGGTACACAAACGGGTGCAGCAGGAACAGGAAGTTCGAATTCAAATATTTCTGAAATATCGGTTGTGTTAGTGGCAAAAGAAAAACGCAAACTTTCCTCTGACGAAGTAGGAATGATGATTCGGGATGAAGTAGGGAAACTAGCAGGTGTAAAGGTTGTCGTGCGTTTAACTACGATTACTGGTAGTAGTGAAGCTCCAATTCAGATTGCTGTAAAAGGAGTTGATATGGAAACAATTCAAAACATTGCTAATCAGATTAAAGCAGTTGTTCGTAAAACCCCTGGCACTGACTACGTTGAGTTTAGTACGAAAAGCTTAAAAACGGAAATTTCGATTAAGTTAGACCGTGATAAAATGGCTAATGCTGGTTTGAGTGTTACGGAAGTGGGGGGAGCAATTCAGTTGGCATTTAGAGGAAATGACCAATCGAAGTTTAAACAAGGCGGAGAGGAATATCCAATTAATATTTCACTTGATAAGTCGGATAAACGCTCAATTGAAAATGTTCGTGAGTTGACACTTCGTAACAGTCGTGGAGCAATTATTAAATTACAGGATGTAGCAACCGTTTCGGAGGTAGTTGGACAATCGGTTTTAGAACGTTCAGACCGTATGAACTCGATTAAAGTAACGGCTTCTGCTGTTGGTCGTCCTACGGGAACCATTGTTGCCGATATTCAGAAAGAGGTGGCAAAAATTAAACTTCCCGCTGGTGTAACTATTGATTATCAAGGGGAAGCACAACGTCAGAAAGACGCATTCGGAAGTTTAGGGTTGGCGATGTTATTGGGTATTCTGTTGGTGTACTTAATCATGGTGGCTCTTTATGAAAGTGTGGTTTATCCATTTGTGGTACTGTTCTCTATTCCAGTAGCCCTAATCGGAGCGTTGCTTGCCTTGGCATTAACGATGGAATCTTTAACCATCTTTGCGATTGTAGGATTGATTATGTTATTGGGTTTAGTAGCCAAAAACGGTATCTTAATTGTGGACTTTACCAATCACTTAAAAGAACAAGGCTTATCCGTTAAGGAAGCACTAATCGAAGCAGGACAAGAGCGTTTACGTCCTATCTTGATGACAACCATTGCCATGATAACGGGTATGCTGCCGATTGCCTTAGCAACAGGTTCGGGTGCGGAAGTGAAAAACGGTATGGCGTGGGTAATCATTGGTGGCTTAACCAGCTCGATGTTCTTAACACTCTTATTGGTACCTTGTATGTATTATATCATTGATTCATTGAAGAGTAGAATCTTGAAATTTAGACAAAAGACAGTATCATAATTTTTGGTTAGATTCGTAAAAAGCGGCAATAGGATTTTATCTTATCGCCGCTTTTTTTTATTTAACTTGTATAAAAGCGATGGTAACCAAGCCATAACAGAAGCCTCTCCCCTATCGAACACCATTTAGACATGAAAATGCGACTCCAACATATCCATCCAAATGAAATACTACCTCTTTATCATGCGTCAAAAGGGAATAATCGGGAATAACAGCCTAACCATTCCAGCCCAAGGCTCTTAACTCTTGTTTTAAAGCACTTTCAAAGGCTTTAAAGCGATCATCTAAGTCTTTGAATATCGTTGGGTATTGCTCTCGTACTTTGGCGTTTAAAAGGGCTACGAAGGAGATTCTTGCTAAATTCTCTTCCAAAGTCATTTGATGATTATACTCTGCCCCATGTCTCAGCGTTTCAAGTAGCTTATCTCGAACCTCAGGATTATACTGAAAAAACTCCTGAATGAGGTTGTTTTGACGGGTATAATAACTAGCTCTCAACTGTTGTAATTCTTGCTCTTTTTGTTTTAGAAGCTCTAAACGAGTCTCCTTTTTTTGTTTTTCAACTACCAATTCTGGATTATCTACCTGCTTAGAAGGGCTATACAACAGATTTTCTTGCATCAAACGCTGAAGG
>JALRIJ010000268.1 GCA_023255485.1 Flectobacillus sp. | reverse complement strand
TTGTAAGGATAATGTTAATAATGGTAACGCTTATATAAAAATTTAGTACTATACAACTTCAATAATCACATGTAATAAACAAGACTAGTCGAAAATTAACCCCTCTGCAATGAATGTAATATATTTAGCTTCATTTATTCATCAGAGAATACTACAAACATTTTTTCCTTGATAACCAATCACTTAAAACCCAATACCAGCTTTTTGTAAAAACTTAGAAGAGAGTTTAGATTTACTGGTTATGTAACGGATACTTGCTCCAAAATAAGGAGCTGTTGCAGGATATTCAGTGCTGATATTATCTCCTGAAGCATTGAAATGCTTCAAATGTCTGAACCCAACAAGTCCTCCTTCAAGTGTTATATTGAACACCTTTAACAGATGAGCGTTTGCTGCTACGGTAAATTTCACATGCTGATAATTTTCTTTCCTTGGTAATTTTTCATTATTAGCAATTTCTTGAAAACCTGCACTATAACCTCCTAATACCGCATTTCCGCTGAGGCTAAACCATTCGTTTACTTTACGAGTTACATTGGCTTGAAAAGGTAATAAGCCTGAAATTCGCCAATCAGCTCCTAGTTTTTTATTAAAACCAAAAATGGGAATGATTCTAAATTTTTGATTATAGATAATGGCTGTACCATAAATTATTTGAGAATTCAATCCAAAAATTCGCATTCTCGCTACTCCTCCCCATAAATAGGGCTGTGGAGAAAAAAATGTTTCATTCGACTCGGTTAACCCTAAACCTCCACCATATAACCAAAACTTATCTCGAAGACTCGCTTTGAGCTGTAAAACACCCAACATCGCACTTTTATACCCACCTGTAGGTGTCTCTTTACTATCGATTGTTGGATTAATTTGAGCTAGATTAGCCACTAGAAAAGAATGTTTTGCCTGAATATCCCATTTTTTACCAATGCCTATACCCACATTGATTTCTGTACTTAGCGGAACAAATCCAAGGATGGTACTACGTGTCATCCCAAAACGATGATTATTACCGATACTCGTTGACGGAATTGTTTCCGTACTGAGAGTCACATTGGGGTAAAATAGCTGGCTAAGGGAATTATTCTGAGCAAATAATTGGCTAGTAGCTGTCAATAATACGATAAAGCTAATCGCAATAGTTGTGTTTTTCATGGGCTTCCGATTCATTTTAGGAAAAACGATAAAGCCCATGAAAAAGTATGAACAGTACACGCAAGGCTTAATCGAGTTTTTCTAAGTTATGTCGAGCAATAACGGCTAAAACTCGTTCTTGATATGCTTTAGGTTCTAGTTCTGAGAAGCCTGCTTGGGCTAATTCTAATACAAAAGCATCGGCGGCTACCTTTTTAGCAACACCGCTTGTAATTTTCTTTTGGTAAGACCTTGCAACAGCAGAATAATCTTTTTGCCACATTCCTGTTTTATGTAGCAAAACCTCTTCTACCAAGAAGGTAATACACTCTTTACGAGAACTAAATAGCCTGTACCAGTTATCATTACGAGAAGTTTCGTCAAAAATATACTGGTCTTCGTCTCCTCTAAGCACTTTTGCTTTACCAGATACATTGGGACTTCCCTTCATTTGAACCGAGTTTTTGGAATTCTTCCACCACTTCAGTCCAAAGAAATTATTTGCCATAATAGCATTTCTACTAAATCCATAACCACTTTCCAGAATCGCCATGCCCATAATGACGCTAGTAGGCACTTTATTTTTTTTAGAAATCTCGACGACATAGCTCTGAATATCCTTGATGAATAAGGTCGATTCTTCCTTTGTTGGATGCCCAATAGCCGTCAATTTCGCATTACTATTTCGGCCATTTACATTATCTTCCTCTGGTGTTGGAGGAAATTTGAAGTTGTTAAAGAGCGTTGGTTTGGTCAAAGGAACAAGTAGGTTACCCGTGGCTGCGGAAGGCCACGTTTGTGCATCATTTGTCCGTAAGGTTACAATATTTTTTCGGATGGATTCTCCTGTATTAACTACCGCTAAATCGCCTTTTAGTTCAGAAACGACCTCATTTTGGGCATTCATTCCCGAAAAAGATAATTTTTTCGTACCTCCATACTTAAAGGTAAAGGTAAAATCACCCTTATTTTTGAAGATAGCTGACGTTCCTAAACTGTTTCCATTGACAAAAATTTTAACGGATTGAATATCATCCCCTGCATTGAAGATAAAGGTAGTAGGTTGGTTAATTTCTACACTTGTAGCATAATCAACGGTCATTCCAAATTTTTGGGGAACAGCAAAGCTATACTGACCAACAGCAAGCAATAAGGAGTAGCACAAGGCTATTTTTCTGTTTAATAATGGGCTTAACAAAGTAATCATATCTTTACTAATTAATACCTCAACGTTTATCATTCGTCTTAGGCTTGTAGTACAAAGTGGCAAGGGCACTATCTAATGTATTACATGATAAGCATAAATCAAGCCAAAATTGTCAGATATAACAGAAACTTTGAGGAATAAACCAAGAGTAGCTCCTTGTATAATGAAAGATACTCTTGGTTTTACCCTATTAATCCACAATCACAACGCCTGAACCGCTATAACTGCGATAATCACCATTATACATGGCATCGGCACTGACAGGTCCTCTTACATATTTTCCTTTGGACACTGCTCTGACTAAATAATAGAAGGTTTTTGAACCACTATCAATGTTTGTGAAGAAGTTAATTCGGTCGTCTCTAATATCAAAATGATCTGGGGTAGTTTGGTCTTTAATCCAGGTCATATCTCGGTCTGCGGTCAGTCTTGGGTTTTCAATTTCAAAGCCTGCTGGTAGCATATCCGTTACTACAATGTTATGAACAGGTAACGAACTCGAAAGCGTTACTTTCACTACAATTAAGTCATTCTGCTTGAATTTCGCTGTTCCAATCGCTTGCCCAGCACGAGAGAAATATGAGCGTCTAACTTTCAAGGTATTATCTAATTCCTGCACTTTGCCCGATGCACTTAGTCCTTCTGACTGGGCAAAATAGTACAACGTTCCTCTTCCAGAAGCTCTTACAATACTCGGATTTCCGACTTTTGTTAAGGTCAAGTCTGCTCCTGTAAAATTGGTTACGACTCCTGCACTGGACACCGAACCTGTCACCGAACTTGATGCTGCTTTCTTGGCTAATTTTCCTAAACTTAAAAAAGCAAAAGCTTCTTCTTGGGTATTTAACCACGGCTGAATCTTCAATGCTTGCGACAACTGACGAGCCAAACTTGGAATTTGTAAGTTGTTCGGGTCAGAGTCAATTAAGGTATTCAATACCAACGCTTGATCTCGAATGGGCGAACTAAAACTGTAATCCGTCTGACGGTCGTAACGAGTATTGATATAATTTTTCGGTAATAATGCCGTGAAACTTTTGCCATCACCCACAAGGCTATAAGCTGCCGCCAGTAAATAGCGTTCGTCTTGTGTTAACAATTGCTCATTTGATTTGTAATAATTCATCACTGAGCGGTTCGCTTTTCCTGCTAAAGCCAACACGTATAAGCCATAGATTCCTTCACGACTGGCAATCACACGGGTGATTCGATTATTGTTTTCGTCGTAATAACTATCGTTACTGGTTTCTCGTTTGTTGGCTCTGTTGTTGAGGTATTCCAACAATCTACCCAAGTTGGTGGCATTTACTTCATAGTCTGCTTTCTGGGCTTCAATCATAAAATGACAAGCGTAGGCAGTTCCCCACCACGATTCGGTATCTGAACCTTGCCAATATGCCAATGCTCCGTTCGACAACTGCATGGTTTCTAATTTATGAATGGCGGCATTCACATTGGCTACGGGATTCAATTCGTTTTCGCCCGATTTCATGTAAGGCTTTTTGCCTTTCTGCATTAACGCCACAAAATCTTTGAAGTACAATTGTGGAAAAGCCTTTGAAACCGTTTGTTCCACACAACCATGTGGATAACCCAACAGGTTGTCGAATCTGTCGATAAACTGAGTAATTGGCGACTTGCTCACTACTAATTGCGATTTTACGGACGACGGAATAAAATCAGGTAAGCCAATCGAAACGTTTGTCATTTGTCCCGCATTAACAGCTCCCGAACTAGCCGTTTTTATCAGCGAAGAAGCTGCTCTCACTCCCATCTCAACACGCTCGGTAAAGGTTTCTTTTAA
>JALRIJ010000267.1 GCA_023255485.1 Flectobacillus sp. | reverse complement strand
CGATGGCACAGGTATTTACCAAACCGAAAGTGTTTTTATCTGTAATAAACTCCTACACAATACGCCCGAATCCATCAACACACCCCTTATTTGCCAAAATAAACGCTATGTACTAGCAGCCACTTGCCGACTGGATAATCGGGAGGAACTAGCTACCAAACTATCGTTAAACGACCCTAGCAAGGCATCTGACCACGAATATTTATTAGCGACTTACAATCAATTTCAAGAAACCTGTGTGGAGCATTTGTTGGGAGATTTTTCCTTTGTTATCTGGGACAAGCAAGAAGAAAAACTCTTTATGGCTAAAGATCATTTGGGGATTAAACCTTTGTTTTATTATAAAGATGATAGTATTTTACTTTTTTCAACCAGTATCACAGGAATTAAAGCCGTTGATTTTATCACCTTTGAACTCGACAAGCTCTATATTGCCCGTGAACTTAAAAGCTTTTCGCCCACTTTTGAAGATACTTTTTTTGAAGCTATCAAACGTATAAAACCAGCTCATTATATCTGTTTTAATATAGTAGGAACACTTAATGAAACACGTTACTGGGAACTAAATCCTATTGATATCTCTGAATTTAAAACTGAAGCTGCTCTCTATGATGAATTAAGAAAACGGTTTACAGAAGCTGTTGTCTGTAGAACACGAACTCATAAAAATATTGGTTGTCAGTTAAGCGGAGGACTAGATTCTTCGGCGATTGCCGTATTGCTTTCTCGAAATATTGATAAAAACCGTTTACATACCTACTCTTTTGTATTATCCGATAAAACACGTCCTTATTCAGAGAATGGTATTGACGAACAGAAAACACAAAAGGAAATCATAGACTACGCTTCTTTAATAGAGGAAAACCATCATAAAATTGAAGAATTTCACTATAAAGATGTATATGAACAACTGGAAACCAGTAATTTAATTATGGGAGGATATGCTGTAGCTGATTGTATATGGCAAGAAACCCTTTTTAAAAAAGCCAAAGAACAGAATATCGGCTTTATTATGAGTGGATTCCCTGGAGATGAATGCGTATCAAATGATGGAACGCTATACTACTTTGATTTTCTTGGAAAGTTCGATTTAAAAAAAATCATTACATTTTTAAGAGAGAAACGATTAAGAGGGTTAAAGAGGATACTAACGTATTATTTAGCTAAGTGGAACGGAACCTACGAACCAAGTTATCATAAAACTCAATTCAAACGTAACTTACTTAATCCAAATTCGATTTACTATAAGACACTACCTATAAAAGACCCTGGTGCCTTTGCCTTTTTTCCAACATTTAAAGAGATTATTAAAAATGATGTATGTCGTCCACACACTTGTCATAGGTCAGAATCTGAGGGAAACTACGCTCTTTCTCACAACATGGAAAGTGTATATCCTTTAGCAGACATACGACTTATTAGTTTGGTGTATAGCTTACCTTCGGAACTATTTAATCCTCAACCTCATACAAGAAGTGTGTTTAGGAATATGTGCAAAGGAATTTTACCAGAGCAGATAAGATTACAAGTAAAAGCCAACGGAGCCTTAACCTTAGCTTTTGCAGAATATTGGCAAAAACAGCAACTAAAAGAACTTCAAGAAGGTAATCTCGAAGACCGATATACGATGTATATTTCAGATAGTGAGAACCTTAACTTACCCAAATTTATGTATTATAATAAAAGAATCTTACTTTATAAAATGGATTATCTGATAAATAAAAACTCCAGTTTTAAACTAAAATAGCTTAAAACTGGAGTTTAAACAGTGTCAATAATACTTTGTAGGTTAAGACTTATTTCCTGCAAATGTTTCAGATAAAATTACCGTTTTACCACCATTCACATTTACTTCTTCCATTTCAGGAGCAATCCATGCTTTTTTTGAACTCTCTTCTTGTACTTTGTTATCTAAATTCACCATGACTATTTTGTTTAAAGTTTGACTAGTTAAATATGTAATCTACATTTAGTACAAAAATAAGAAAAAGTCTGATTGATTAACACATTTTTTTTGCTAATCAATCAGACTTTCTTAATCATGTTTAATGACATTAATCTCTTGTCGGATAAATACCATATATAGCAATTACATAATTAAGTGCCAAATAAGGCGACATATTATTATGGGGCTGTGAACCACCTGCTGCCACCGATATAACTTTCGCATTCATCGGTAATAATTGATCACTTGGATCTGTTTGCCCGTAAAATGGACCAGAAGTTACTGGTAAAAAATTATTCGTTGGTTCAGCTTTTTCTCTATTTCCAGATAAAGCATTGTAGGTATGGCTATGTGCGGGTAATTGATTAACCAATACTGTCACGTTTTCTGAACCCGATGCTTGTCCCAATGCAGTTGACTGACCAGTCCCAATAGGCACACGACCATTTAGATTTGGTAAGGCAAAGTTTGTAACACCATCGCCTCCATACGTAGTACCGATGATTGAAAATAGTGCTTCGTTTTCATTAATCGGCAAAAGTTGTCCATTACAAAAAGCCCATCCTTCAGGAGCGAAATTTCCTGCGAATATTTTGACAATTCCTATAAATTGTTCTAACATAGTTGATTTGTTTTAATGTGATAAAATTAATTAAAGACCAACTATGATCTTGGAGGGAAAATGCCTTGTAAGCAGATGATGAAGCTCAATCCCAAGTAAGGAGGCATATTATTGTGGGGCTGTGAACCTCCAGCAGGAGAAATTGAAGCAGGATTCATTGGTAAAAGCGTATCCCCAGCATTCATTTCTGCATAAAATGGACCAGGAGCTATTCCTAAAAAGTTTCCTGTCGGATTCGGTTGCTCTCTGTTTCCTGATAAAGCATTGTACGTATGGGTGTGAGAAGGGATTTGAGCAGTAGTAAGAGTAACCGCTTCTGCTCCACTTTTTTCACCAAGTTGTCTAGTAGTTAATCCTGGCCCTGTACCAAAGCCAATTGGCATACGTCCACGTAAATCAGGCAAAGCAAAGTTAGTTGTTCCATTACCTCCATAGGTAGTTCCTAAGATTGCAAACAATGCTGAGTTCTGCTGAATAGATAACAATTGCCCTTCGCATAAAGCCCAGCCTCTTGGAGCGAAATTACCCGCAAAAATTTGAATAGCACCAATGTACTCTTCCATAGTAGTGAATGTTTTTGTTAAAATTTAGATTAAGACTTTTCATATATGATTTATCCCATATACAACTGTACAAATGTTAGATTTACTTTTTAAAAAAGCAAATTTTAAATGATAAATGTTAGTAAAAATTCAAAAAACTTAGCAAACGGTCATCAAGGAACTCTCTATTCAATAAATGTAAATACTTAGTTTCTTAATAAAATAGGTTTCATTTGTAGTTTATCAGGGCATTTTGCTAGTTTTACATTTCGACAATCAATAGCCCCATTTATGGAAAACCAACAAACCTTATCCGCTATTTGTACCGAATGCGGTTTATGCTGTGATGGCTCGCTTTTTCCTAAAGCACACGTAATAGACGAAGAAGATCAAGCAACGGCACAGCGTCTTGGCTTAACAACATTTGAAGAGAGCGGTAAGCGCTATTTTAAATTACCTTGCCCTTGTTTCGACCAGCTTTGTACTGTATATGATGTCAAGAGGCCTCATATTTGCAAAGCTTTTTTCTGTGAACCACTCAAAAAAGCGAATAAAGGAGATATTTCGTTGGAAGAAGCTACGAAAAAAATCAAACTAGCAATCCAGTTACGAAGCGAAGTGAAAGCATTGGCAAGTCAGCACGAAACCTTAAAAAACTTGAGTGTTCACGAAATAAATGCCTATTTCAAAAACGAGGGAGTAACCTATATCAAACAGTTTCCTGTTTTGTTTATGAAAAGTAGTGCCTTACTAATTGCTTTGGCAAGTTTGCGGAAAAAGAAAGAATAGTATTTTTGTGTTTATGAATCAAGCTAACAAATGTATATGGCTCTTGGGTTTGTCGGGAGCAGGCAAAACCACCATTGCCAATCAATTGGTCGAAAACCTCAAAACTGAAAACAAACCAACTATCTTGCTAGATGGCGATATGCTACGGACAGGACTGAACAATAATTTAGGTTTTTCGGAAGAAGACCGCTATGAAAATGTGCGTCGCACGGCGGAGGTAGCCAAGCTTTTTTTGGCAGAAGGCTATTGGGTGGTGGTTGCCCTAATCACTCCATTAGAGAAAATGC
>JALRIJ010000266.1 GCA_023255485.1 Flectobacillus sp. | reverse complement strand
ACGTTGTCCGTTTGTTTAACGTGATGCAAAGGTAGGGTCATTTTTTTGTATTTGCAAGTCCTTAGATTTAAAAAAATGAAACTTTTTCATAACATCACCATAATATTCTGATTATAAGAAAGTTCTAGTTCACTTATTTTTTAAACTTTTTTTATTCATAACGTAATGCTTCAATTGGATCTAGTTTTGACGCTTTGTAAGCAGGATAAATTCCAGAAAAAAGACCCACAATTACACAGACAGTTATTCCTAAAAACATCCAAAACCATGGAATTACAAAGTTTGAAGCTCCCATAATACCGTTGGCAATGAGATTTCCTAAAGGAATAGCAAATAATAAACCTCCCAATCCTCCTAAAATACAGATAACAACCGCTTCTATTAAAAACTGTAAACGAATTAATTGTGGGGTTGCTCCCAACGATTTACGAATACCGATTTCTCTGGTTCGCTCTGTTACGGAAACTAGCATGATATTCATTAAGGCAATGGCTGCTCCTAAGAGCGTTATAAACCCGATACCAAAGCCACCCATTCTCAAAATATCGGTTATCCCCTCCGACTGTTTTGCCACCGCATCAGAACGGTCGATGGTAAAAGAGTCAGGAAAACCCAACTTATCCTGTCTAATCGCCCGCATGACACCTCTAGCCTCTCCCATTACGGTTTCTATATCCTTAATATTCGTCGAAGAAGTCACAATATCAAAAGAAAGCGAACTTCCTTCTTTCATTTTTCGAGCAGTTTCTAAAGGTACGAAAATTACTCGGTCATCTCCCCCTCCCATCATACTCCCTTTTTTTTCAAGTAAACCAACTACTTTGTATTTTCCTCCATAAATCGAAATTTCTTGCCCTACTGGATTAACCCGTTCATCGAATAGCGTGCTCACTAAATCAACACCCAAAATACAGACGTTTGTTGCCAAGTTGAAATCATTTCCTGAAAAATCTCGGCCTTGAGCAATTTTATAAGCTTTCATTTTCATGTAGTTTTCGTCTGTTCCTATGATTCGAGAATTAGGATTCGTTTTCTTAGAACCATACTTTACTTCTCCACTAAAAGTAACGTTAGTTTTCATCCCGACAGTCGCCTGTTTTCCAAAAACTTCTTTATACTTTTTAGACTGATGATAATTGATTGCAGGATATGTTTTTTCTTTTTCTCCCTGTTTTCTCCGCTTCATCACATCTCGATTTCGAATATCAAAGGAATTATATCCTAGTCCTGCAAAAGATTGATTGACGGAGTTTTGAATTCCATCTATTGCCGTAAGAATACCGACTAACGCACTAATTCCGATTGCAATAATCATAGAGGTAAGTACTGTACGTAAACGATTCCCTTTGATAGAACGTAAACTTTCCCGTATATTTTCTAGTAAATTCATCGGCTGTCTGTTTTATACAATTGTCTTGCTAATTTATGCTCTTTGCCCTATTCGCATCCAATTTGCACTAATTTTGTTGTATATTCGTTGAATAAGATATTACAACAAATTTACTTTAGAAAACGGTTAACATTCAAACCAATGAAACGCCTACTCTTTCCGCTTATCATATTTTTGGTCTTTTCGGCTCGTACTTTTGCCTCGCAGATTTTAATTCCGATGGACGAAACCCAAAAGAATCACCTGAAAGCTTATGGAATTGCCTATTGGGTTCTAAAATCATACGACACTGAAGTCGAATGGCTTTTAAACTATCGTGGTGGTGCTTTTATGTTTATTCAAAATCAACGTTTTGAAAATGAGTTGGTTATCCGTGGAGTTAGTTATGAGGTTATTTCAGATGGTCAAGCGAGCCAAATTCGCTCTGAATTGAGTAGCCCAGAGGTCAATATGGATGTAGTAAAGCTGCAAAAGCCCCCTAAAGTTGCCGTTTATTCTCCTAAGACAGCTCAACCTTGGGACGATGCCGTAACACTCGCCATGACGTATGCAGAAATCCCCTATGATTTAATTTACGATGAAGATGTAATGAACTCGAAGCTACCCGAATACGACTGGCTTCATTTACATCACGAGGATTTTACGGGTCAAATGGGTAAATTCTGGAATCAGGCATCACAACCTTGGTATCAGGCTCGTTTATTAGAAGACAAGAAAATTGCAGCTAAATTTGGATTTACGAAGGCCTCTCAACTAAAATTAAGTGTTGCCAAAAAAATTCGTGAGTTCGTCGCAGGAGGTGGCTATATGTTTGCAATGTGTACAGCTACAGACACGTATGACATTGCCTTAGCGGCTGAGGGCCTAGATATTGTTCCTTCAATGTATGATGGGGACGGTGCTGATAACCAAGCTGATAGCAAATTGAACTTTAGCAATACCTTTGCTTTCCAAAATTTTGGTTTGGTCTATAACCCTCAAATCATTGAGTTTTCTAATGTAGAAGCCTATATGAATAATGACCGTCCTGTTTCAGAACAGAACGATTATTTTAACTTATTCCAATTTTCGGCAAAATGGGATCCAATCCCAACGATGCTAACGCAAAATCATGAAACAACGATTCATGGTTTCATGGGACAAACAACTTCCTTTAAGAAGAATTTAATCAAACCAGAGGTAACCATTCTTGGCGAAAATCGTTCACTCAATGAAGCTCGTTATATTCATGGGACGTTTCTAAAAGGCTTCTGGACATTCTATGGTGGACATGACCCCGAGGACTATCAGCACTTTGTCAATGAAGAACCAACAGACTTAAACTTACATCCAAATTCGGCAGGGTATAGACTGATTTTAAATAATGTTTTGTTTCCAGCAGCTAAGAAAAAGAAGCAGAAGACGTAGAGATTCCCAGATTAATAGTACCACAAAAAAGCCTGACTTCTTTCCAGAAATCAGGCTTTTTTTGTGGTAATGCTTTTTAACAGAATTCGTCAAATACTCCTTCTAAGTGAGCAGCAATTACTTCTGCCGAACGTCCTTCAATATGATGACGCTCTACAAAATGTACTAACTCACCATCTTTGAATAAAGCGATTGAAGGCGATGATGGAGGATAAGGCAAGGTATATTCACGAGCTTTTTGAGTTGCTTCGCCATCTACGCCTGCAAAAACTGTTGCTAAATTTTGAGGTTTTTTAGCAGAGTTCCATACCGCTTCTTTCACTCCTGGACGTGCTGTACGAGCAGAACATCCACAAACTGAATTGATAAACAACAAGGTTGTTCCACCTGATGCCATTAAACCTTCTACTTCTGTCGCAGATTTTAATTCTTTAAAACCTCCTTCTACGATATCAGCTCTCATTGGAGCTACTAAATGTTCTGGATACATATTTTTAATTTTGAATAAGTATGATTTGAAAACACGAGGGAATTTCAAACTTTATTAAGCAACACTCATTTTAGTAAAAAAGTGCCTTTTACATAAATCCTAATTCTAATTTTGCCACTTCACTCATCATATCTTGCGAATACGGCGGGTCAAATGTCAATTCTACACTCACATCCGAAACACCCTCAATTTCTCTTACTTTCTGCTCCAATTCACTAGGAATTTGCTCGGCAGAAGGGCATGAAGGAGATGTCAATGTCATTAAGACATATACATTATTTACGGGAAATATTTTTATGTCGTAAATCAAGCCCAATTCGTAAATGTCCACAGGAATTTCTGGGTCATAGACTTGTTTAATGGCATTAATTACTTCTTCTTTTAATTCTTCTTCAGTCATTGGTAATTATAATTGAGTGATTTAGCAAGTTGTTGTACTAAAAGGTTACGGTATCGAAAACGATAGCATAATTTTTCATTTGTTTCACCATCGATGCCAACCCATTTGAACGAGTCTGAGCGAGATGAGAACTCATACCTATTTTATCGATAAAGTATAATTCAGCTGTCCTAATTTCTTTTGGACTATGACCAGACAATACACGAATAAGCATATTCACTAACCCTTTTACAATGATTGCTTCTGAATCTGCCTCGAAAATCACCTTTCCATCTTCCAGACGAGCATCTAACCATACTTGGCTCTGACAGCCTTTAATGATGTTATCCTCTGTCTTTTTTTCGGCAGGTAATCCTTTTAATTTTTTACCTAAATCAATGATATATTCGTATTTATCTGCCCAATCGTCAAACAAATCAAAACTGTATCGATTCGTTAAATCAGGATGTGATTTTCACTAACGTTGGATTGACTGATGATGGTGATGTTTGGTGGGAAGGTTTGAC
>JALRIJ010000265.1 GCA_023255485.1 Flectobacillus sp. | reverse complement strand
GCTTCGGTAATACTCAGTTTTTTCTTGGCTGTCGTCAGCTTTTGTATTTCATAGTAATCAATATTGATTTTACTTGCATCAAAAACAATCTTCCAATTACCTGTATCTTTCGTAATTTGAATGCCTGCCAATTGCTCAAAGATGTATTTCAACTTTGTAATATTCACCGAACGATTGTTCCTTGCACTTGTCGTAGATTTATCAAACCAAAACATTTCATTCAACTGAGACGACTCAATCCCTTTGTTCCAACGGATAGAGTTGAGCAACAAATACAAAAACATTTCCTTTAGTAAGGGCGAGAACATATTTGTCAGGTCACTACCTTCACTATTGACCACTTTAAAACCTCCAAACAAATGAATACTTGCTAAACCAAGCGATTGCTTAGCGACTTGTTCTATCGGAACTTCTAGCGGAATAATAGGTACTTCTTCCTCTACTGCGATGCTCTCTTGGGCTACATCTACAAGCACAGAAGGACTATCAATCACCAATGGTTTTTCTACGGATAGTACTTCTTTGCTCCCTTTCTTTCGGTAATACCAAACGACCAATAAAAAAACAGCCCCTAACATAAAGCATAAACTCATCCAGTACTTAGGACTCATCACGCTTCTTGTCTTTTGAATAGGTACAGGATAATTCGTCGGAGGAAAGCTCAATGAATAAATAGCCACTTCCGAAGAATCCACGGGAGCATGGTCAAAATAACTCGTTACGCAATAAAGCTTTCCTAATGATTTGTCGTAATATAAATCTGCAAAACTCGACACATCCATAAACTTATATGGAATCGCCTTAGAAATCCGAGTAAGTTCGGGCTTCGATAAAGAGCCTTCGACTAGCTGTAAACTCGACTTCAATTGCAGTTGGTTATAAATTAGGCCATAGAAGGTATTACTCTCCTTATTGATAAGCAGAGAAGAAGCCACCGAAAAAGGCGTGCTTGGCGTAGGTAATTCATAGCGTTTTTTGACCTGATTACTCACCCAATCTATTTCATATACATCGTAATAATTTTGAGGATTCATCCCTTGGTCGCCCGTTTTAGAACCAAAACCACCAAACAGTAAGGACTTCGTTGCGTCCAGATTTCCCATCCCAAACATATAACGAGGCTCTATCACATCGCCTTTCAGCGTTAGATTCGTCCATGTATTTGTCTGAAAAGAATATTTCTGAATTAAATTTTTATACTTGTACTGCCCATAACCTCCAATGAAAGCAATCGCCGAATCTTTTGGATATACATACTTATTATGATGCCAATATTCGGTTAAGTTAAATTGCTCATTGGGTCTTATTGCCCACGTATTAGAAGCAAAATCATAATGAAATAATTGTTTTTCATTTAAACGAACATTAATTAGCTTGTTTTGCGAGCCCAAAAAGACGGCAAAATCTCCAAACGTAAACTTGGCGTGCTTCTGAGCAAAGCTTTTTACCATTAAGGAATCATTAACGGTGTTTAACAAAAACGTTTTTAGGTCTGAATTGACAAAAATATGATGAGTAGCTTCGTCGAAGGCAAAGTTAGAATGTCCTTTGAATTTTAGTTTTCTAATCAGTTTCCATTCATAGTGATCTTTTAACAACCAAATCGGGTTTTTAGCAAGGGCTTGGCTTTTACCCACCACATCTAAGGATACTTTTCCAGAAACCTCTTTCAATGGCCAATGATGTAACAGTTCTCCATCTGATTTAAGCCGAATATTCCGTAAGAACATAGGCAGGGCATCTGTTGTCAAATAGTTGGGGTTGGAACAACTACCCCAGTAAATTTTAAAACAGCGATTAAAACGAAATGGCAAATAGCTCTTGCTGAACACTTGCCCATTACACAACATTTGAAGTTCGTTTCCTTTAATAACTAGTTTAAAGGCATTCCATCTACTATATAAAGAAGCAGAGTCTAGCTGTTTACTTAATTTAATATCTTTATCTCCTGAAACAAGTCGAAAGTGCTTATTTCCCCCCTTAGCATCCGACTGAAATAGTAAATCAATATTCCGATTTTGTTGATCTATGATTCGAAAGACATACCCAAAATACGAGCTCACTTTAGGTTTAAAGCGTAGGTCAAAATCAAGTTCGACCTCATCATCGGGACAAATTAATTGGTCATTACCGATGACTAACTCTGTCCGTTTATCAATTACTACTTCGTGCCCCAAAAACTCTAAACCATATTCTTGAGCAAGGGAAGCGTTCGTAATTAAGGTAAACAAATAGAGAAAAATAATATATTTTATGGCTAGGAAGTTTTCACGCATGAGTTAGTTGTTGATTTTGCTTAATGGTAGGGTTTATCCTGCTATTTCGTCTGATGATACACGCTAAAGCTACTTTTTAGTCGATATTAATTTTAATTCTGCATCATATTAATCAAATATTAATTTTTTATTTATCAACACCGATAGTTTTGTGACACATACTTGATTTACAAAGCTATTTTTTAAGTAGTCAAAATGCAAATTATCCCCTTGATTTCATCAAGTATTTACTAAATAACACGTTTAATTAGCCCTCTGTTTAGAATTAAACTCAGACATCGAATGAAAACACTTTTAAAGACTTTACTTATATTACTGATTAGCTCTATTGGCCTATTTGCTCAGAATGGAGTTCATCAAACCTCTACCTTATATCAGTATCCAACGGAACCTGAAGTTAGACAGAAATTAGAGCAATGGCGTGACCTAAAATTCGGAATGATTATCCACTGGGGATTGTATGCTGTTCCCGGAATTATTGAGTCGTGGCAAATCTGTAACGAAGACTGGATTACCAGAGATTCAACCAGTCATTACGACGAGTATAAAAAATGGTATTGGGGATTAAACAAACAATTTAACCCTACGCAATTTGCCCCAGATACTTGGGCGAAAGCAGCCAAAGAAGCAGGAATGAAATATGTGGTATTTACGACCAAACACCACGATGGCTTTGCGATGTTCGATACTCAATTTTCGGATTTCAAAATTTCAAACGGCCCTTTCGGAACGAATCCAAAGGCGGACGTTGCCAAGTATGTGTTCGATGCGTTTAGAAAAGAAAACTTCATGATTGGAGCTTATTATTCCAAACCAGACTGGCATTCAGAATATTTTTGGTGGGATCGTTACGCTACACCAGACCGCAACGTCAACTACGATATTCGTAAAAATCCTTGGCGTTGGAATCAGTTTAAGCAATTTACCTATAATCAAATTAACGAACTAACAACTAAATATGGCAGCATCGACATTCTTTGGCTAGACGGTGGTTGGGTACGCCCACTCGATACCGTTACGGATGAAGTGCGTTCTTGGGGAGCTCCTATCCCTCCTTTTAGCCAAGAAGTGGATATGCCTAAGATAGCGACAATGGCTCGTAAAAATCAGAACGGTTTATTAATTGTTGACAGAACCGTGCATGGCCCTTACGAGAATTATCGCACACCAGAACAAAGTATTCCGAAAACAAAATCGGATACTCCTTGGGAAAGCTGTATCACTTTAGGCGATGCTTGGGGATATGTTCCCAACGATAATTTCAAATCGGCTGGTAAAGTCATACACAACCTGATAGAAGTCGTGGCAAAAGGTGGTAGCTTGCTTCTGGGAGTTGGGCCAACTGCCGAAGGAACGCTTTTACCTGTTCAAGTAGAACGCCTGCAACAAATTGGAGCTTGGTTAAACACCAATGGCGAGGCAATCTATAAAACCAGAACCGCAGAGGAGTTTAACGACAAAGAAGTATTTTTCACCAAAGGAGAAGGCTCAACGCATTATGCGTTGGTAAGAATACCCGAAAACCAATCGGCAACGGCTGTGATTTCTTGGACAAAGAACTTACCAAAAGTAGGTTCAAAAGTGTATTTATTAGGTGAAGAAAAAAGCCTTAAATGGGAAATAAAAGATAATGCTGTTCAGGTATTTTTGAGTAAAAAAGCCTTAGAAAAAGTAAAATCATCCCCTGCACTAGCATTCAAATTTGAGAAATGAGATACGTCGTCACCCTCTTTTTTTTAATAGGAACTTTCGAGAGTTTTGCTCAATATCACTTGGTAAAAGAACAATTTATCAACGAGCATACGACCGAAAAAGCCTGCCATGCTTCGACCATTGTGGAGCTATCTCCTAACCGTTTAATGGCGGCTTGGTTTGCAGGAGAACATGAGAGTAATCCGAACGTTTGCATCTGGCTTTCAAGTGCTTATAAAAACAAGTGGACGAAAGCAAGAAAAG
>JALRIJ010000264.1 GCA_023255485.1 Flectobacillus sp. | reverse complement strand
AACTGAGCTACGGAATCAGTTTGACTTGGAAAAATCCTTATCAAATTACTATCTTTTGGGGATAAAAAAACACCAATAGACATTGGTGCCTTTTCTTTTTTGTGATCCCGCTGGGACTCGAACCCAGGACCCATACATTAAAAGTGTATTGCTCTACCAACTGAGCTACGGAATCAGTGCATTATGAAGAATTACTTACGATTTAAAAACAGCTTGCTTTTGTCGAATTGTTTTCCTTAATTGCGGTGCAAAACTACGATTTATTGAAACATTATGCAAGTTAATCTTCTAAAAAAAGTTATATATTTTTTAACATTTTTGTTACTCACCTTACAACTTGCTTACTCTCAGAGCAATGCAACGAGGTTTAATCGTGCGGATTCTTTGTTCAAAGCAACCGATTATGACCGAGCAGAACAGCTTTATAATCAACTTTTACCCACGTTAGAGAAACCTTCAGGTGTTATTTATTTAAAACTAGCTAAAATAAATGAGACAAAAGGTGACTATTTAAAAACCTTATTATACCTAAATAAAAGCTATGAGCAGAATCCAGATCAGCGAATTTTACTTAAACTAAATGATATTGCTAAAGAATATAATTTGAAGGGCTACGAACTAAACGATTTTAACTTCTTGATTCTTTTCTATAAACAGTATTCTGGTTTCTTGATTGCTTTTATGCTGGTGATGGCAATTTATATTTTTTGGGTGCTTATTCAGAAACGATATACCAATCAGTATATACCCACTAATCAGAAGGTATTTCTTACCTTGTATCTTACAGGAATAGCTATTTTGCTAAATTTACCTGATAAGTACCATCAGGCCATTATTAACACAGATAATGTGTTTTTAAGAAGTGAGCCTTCGGGTGGGGCAGAGGTTGTTGAAAGTATTGCCAAGGGGCATCGTTTAAATATTATCGGGGGAAATGATATTTGGAGAAGAGTGTATTGGGATGATCGAATTTTGTACGTTAAACAAAGTGATGTTTGGCAAGTAGAGTAGGAGTCAATTAAAAGAGTAGATTGAAAATGCCAATAGGACTTCAACCTACTCTGTATTGTTTGTTTATCTTTTCAAAGGAGAATCTTTTTCTTTGGCAAGCGTATTATAAACCATTTTGTCCATTAACCCTGGAAGCCATTTGTTCAAAAAGACCGTTAGCTTTCCTTGTCCTGTCAATACCAAATCACGTTTACGTTGCTTAACTGCTTTTAAAATATGTTGAGCCACTTCTTCAGAAGACATCATTTTGCCTTCATCACGCATCGAATCGCCTTTGTTTGTTCCATCAGCACCCAAAGAAGCCATACGGATGTTGGATGCCGTAAATCCAGGGCAAGCCGTTAATACATGAACGCCTGAATGCAACAATTCTGTACGGAGAGCTTCAAGAAAGCCATTCATCGCAAATTTTGAAGCCGAATAACCTGCTCGAACAGGTAAGCCTCTATAACCTGCAATAGAAGAAATGCCTACAATAGACCCTTTGCTTGCCTTGATGTAGGGAAGTGCATATTTCGTTGCATAAACGGTTCCGAAAAAGTTAATTTCCATCAGCGTTCTCATAACGCTAAGCTCACAATCTTCAAACAATGCTCGCATTGAAATGCCTGCATTGTTGATTAAAATATCTATTTTCCCGTAGGTTTTAATCGTCTCTGTAATGACTTTTTCGTTGTCTTCGGCAATACTGACATCAGCCACTACGGAAAGATTGTTGATTCCTGCTTGGGTGAGCTCGTCGCTTACTGATTTGAGAGCGTCTTCTCTTCTGCCTGTAATAACCACCTTGGCCCCTTCTTGTCCAAAAGCGAAGGCTAATGCTTTCCCAATTCCAGAGGATGCTCCTGTTATGATGACTACTTTATCGTTCATTGTACCTGCTTAAATGGTGAAATTTTCTTCAAGTTTACAAAATCATTCTCAAAAAGAAGCTATTATCCCTAAAATATCCTTGTTCGGATTGTGATAAATGAGTGAATTGTTGAATGGGATAAAAAAGGTATGAAGGAATCGACGTGCAGGGAAACATTTTAAAATGTGTCTCTATTTGTAATACTTTTGAGGAAAATATTTCCGTAATTTGTAAGATATTTTTGATAAATTATATTGAACACAGAACATCGTCAGCGTGAAAAAGAAAAAAGAGAATATTATTTTTGAAAATATCCTTGTTGGAGATTTTTCCTCAGAAGCAAAGTGCATAAGTAGAATTGATGACCAAGTTGTATTCATAGAAGGTCCTGTGGCTCCTGGCGATATTGTCGATTTGCGGGTAATGAAAAAAAAGAAAACGTTTATGGAAGCCGTGGCGTTCAATATTAGACCACAGTCTCCGTATCGTACTCAAACTAGCTGTGAACACTTTGGCGTTTGTGGTGGATGCAAATGGCAACATATTGATTATCAGACACAGTTATCTTTTAAGACTCGTCAAGTAACCGATGCCTTAGAACGAATAGCAAAGGTGAATCTCCCAGAAATTAAACCTATTTTAGGCTCGTCGGAAACATTTTTCTATCGTAATAAATTAGAATATACATTCTCCCAAAATCGTTGGTTGACGATTGAACAAATCCAATCAGGTCTAGATTACTCTCGTAATGCACTAGGCTTCCATGTGCCTCGTCGCTACGATAAAATTTTAGATATCAACAACTGTTTACTCCAACCAGAGCCATCCAATACCATTCGTTTGGCGGTGAAAGCTTTTGCAGAAGAACATAAGATGTCCTTTTACGAGCAAGTAAAACAAGAAGAAGGAGCATTGCGTAATTTGATTATCCGTACCTCTTCTTCGACGGGCGACATTATGGTGATTGTACAGTTTGCCTACTGTAAGCAAGAAGAAATTGATTTAATGATGAATTTCTTGGCAGAAAAATTCCCAGAAATTACCTCCCTAAATTACATCATCAATACCAAAGGAAACGATACCTTCTTTGACTTAAATGTTATCAACGTAAAAGGCTTGCCTTATATCGTTGAGGAGATGGAAGACTTGAAGTTTAGAGTAGGGCCTAAATCGTTCTATCAGACTAATTCTAAACAGGCATTTGAATTGTATAAAATTACCCGTGACTATGCAGGTATTACAAGCGATGATTTTGTGTATGACCTTTATACAGGAACGGGAACCATTGCCAACTTTGTAGCTCGTCAGGCAAAAAAAGTAATTGGTTTAGAATACGTAGAAATGGCGGTTGAAGACGCACGAGTAAACTCGCAAATCAATGGTATTACCAATACAGAGTTTTATGCAGGCGATATGCGTAAATTACTAGACCGTGAGTTTGTAGACGTGCATGGTCGTCCAGATATTGTTATTACCGATCCGCCACGTGCAGGAATGGATGAGCCAGTGGTTCGTACACTCTTAGAAGCAGCTCCTAAGACCATTGTTTATGTAAGTTGTAATCCAGCTACACAAGCAAGAGATTTAGCCTTGTTAGATGCCAAATATCAAGTAACAGAGGTACAACCAGTCGATATGTTCCCACAGACACACCACGTAGAAAACGTAGTTAAATTGGTGAAACGCTCGTAAAACGCAGATAACGTAAAATCCCTTCTTAACGCTCTTGGGCTAAGAAGGGATTTTTTATGTCTAACGTTCAAGGCTGCCTTGATATTGAATTACTTCTACTCCAAACTTCTTCAAGAACTCCACACCTTCATCCTTCGGAATGCCTTTATATTGGGCATAGGAGTCTTTAAAGATTACTTTTGAAATTTTCATTGAATAAATAATACGAGCACAAGCGATGCAAGGGGATAGCGTCACATAAATGGTTGCTCCTTCCATTGATGCTCCATTTTTAGCAGCATAAAGAATGGCATTCTGCTCTGCATGTAAGGCCAAAGAACAACTTCCTTTCGAATCTCGTTCACATCCATGTTCAGGGAACTCTTCATCACAGTTATGCGTACCAGCAGGTGGGCCATTATAGCCAATAGAGATAATACGAGTGTCTTTCGTCAATACAGCCCCTACATGGGCTTTGATACAATGTGACTTTTTGGCCAAATTGACTGCCAAGTCCATGTATATATCATCAAAATTAGGTTTACTCATGGTAAAATGATGGGTTCTGAATTTAAATGAAGCATTTGAAGTATTAAAATTAATCGTATTTGGAGAGCTTCGCCAGCAATTTCGAAAATTTAAAATACAAAAAAAGCCCAACTAATTAGTTGGGCTTTTTAATCGTAGCGGGAAGCAGGATCGAACTGCCGACCTTAGGGTTATGAATACTACGCTCTAACC
>JALRIJ010000263.1 GCA_023255485.1 Flectobacillus sp. | reverse complement strand
TGTCCAAAAACGTAACCGTCGAATCGGACGTACTAGTTGCTTTAGTGGCTACAACTTCGGTTGTTGCGACAGCCGTTGTCAAGGACTTTGGTAGCTGAGCAAAACCCAAGGTAGAAATGAATATAAAAGGGGCTACAAAAAAATGATTTCTGAGTTTCATCTGAATGAAAGTTAAGGTGAATGAATAAGTAGGAAAAACTGTTATTGATTAGACGCAAAGAACGTAAATAGTCTCGTTTTGTGGGGCTTTTTTAAGTAATGATTTTGATAAAGGGAACATTACAAAAAAGAATGCCAAAGGCACAAGCAAACAATCGCTTGTATCTTTGGCATTACTTGTGGCAAAACTCCACTTAGGTAAAAACAAGAGAGGTCGTTTTAGCAGTAAGACACATTTGTGTTAAGCATTTTACAGTATCGCATTACCATTTTTATCTAGCTCAACGACTTCATATCCTAGCTTTTCTAGTTTGGCTTTATTGCTTTTTTTATCGCCCACTACCACAATTACCATTTGCTTATAAGGTAAATATTGTTTGGCTAAGGCTGCAACTTGCTCTTGAGTTAGGCTTTTTAAAATGCCTTTTCGAGCTTCTACAAAATTGTCAATTTCTTCATAATCAAGGACTAAGTTAAGGAATGATGCTTTTTGAACAGGTGTTTCATATTTTAAGGCATCACTCTGACCAATTGAGTTTTTAGTAAATGACAGCTCTTCTGCTTTGATTCCTTGTTCAGCATATTGCTTAATTTCCTTCATAAACTCCACAATTGAGCTATCCGTTGTAGAGGCTTTTACCCCTGCTTGTGCGGTAAAACTCCCTGCAATTTTGGTGTTACTAAACGATGAACGAGCTCCATAGGTATAGCCTTTGTCTTCTCTTAAATTGAGATTTAGACGGCTGTTGAAGGCTCCTCCCAAAATATAATTCATGACAAATGCCTGATAATAAGTGCCTACAGGACTATACGGTAGGGTAGTTGCATACCCAATGCGGATTTCAGACTGTGCGGCATTTTCTTTATCTACCAAATAAATTTTGGTTGCTACGCTTTTTCTTGTTTGATTAATGACAGGCATTTTCACTTCTTTGGCTTTCCATTTTGTCAAGAAAGCAAGTTTGGTGATAATCGTATTTTTTGCCATATCACCTACTATCGTCAAATTGGTAACTGAGGGTGAAAAATAGTCTTGGTAAAAAGCCTTCACATCGTCGAGCGTGATACTTTGTACGGTCTCCGCTGTACCATTTATTGGGTACGATTGGATACTTTCCTTGCCATAGATAATCTTATTGAAGACTAAGTCAGCAATGGCAACAGGTTGAGTGCTTTGGTTAGCAATACCTTCTAATTGCTGTTTTTTTAGGCGTTCAAAGTCTTCTGGGGCAAACTTCGGTGTCAATAGTTTTTCCGCTAAAATCGCTAGAGTAGCATCTGCATTTTTGGTGAGGGTATTAACCTGTATCGTAATGCCTTCTAACCCTGCATTAAATGAAACCGAGCTTCCTAGCTTTTGTAAGGATGTGCTCAATTGCTCTGCTGTATGCGTTTGTGTGGCTTCGTTCATCATGGCAACCGTCAAGGGCATAATACCGACTTTATTTAACGCATCAGCAGATAAAAAATGTCCTCCTTTTATCATGAAAGAAAGGGTAATTGTCGGAATTTCGTTGCTAGTTGTACCGATAATTTTGATACCATTAGGAAGTTTCTCTTTCCAATAATTAGGCAGTTTTAGGTCTGGATTTGCTCCTGCATTAGGCTTTTTACTTCTGTCAAACTGGTCTTTTGCTTTGGTATAGTGTAAGCCTTCGTAGCCATAATTAGGAGCTTGATAGTTGTCTGTAGGGGCAACGTAGTTATTTTCAGCGGCGATTAATTCTTTTTTTCCTTTCGGATAAACGCTCAAAATAACGGCCTTCTTTCCTTGGATATACTGCTTATAGACACGCATCACATCTTCTTTTGTAACTGCTTGGATCTGGTTTAATTCCTCACTCAATAAACTAGCCTTTCCTGTTAATGCTTGGTAATTTGCCAATTGAGCTACTTTTCCAGCAACACTCGATAAGCTGTTGATGGTATTGGCTTCGTGGCTTGCCTTAAATTGGGCTAAGTCATCGTCACTCACTCCTCGTTGTTCAAATTCGGCAAAGGTATTTCTAATCATTTGCTCCAGTTGACTTAAAGGCGTATTGGGTAGTGTCACGACGGTCATCGTAAATTCTCCTGCCAATTCAGAGGTGGAATTATAGGCTCCTGCTTGTAGTGCCTTCTGATTTTTTACGAAATTTTTATAGAAAAGAGAAGTTTTTCCACCACCAATAATTTGGGCTAATACGTCCAAGGCTGCTTCGTCTTTATGAAAGGCAGGCGTTGTTGGAAATACCATTTGAAGCATCGGAAAACGAATGTTGTCTTCATAGCTTACATAACGGTCGGTCGATAAGGTAACCGCAGGTACAGTTGTTTTATTCACGGCTGGACATGCGGGGATAGAACCAAAATATTTTTCTACCAATTTAATAACTTCTTTAGGGTTCACGTCACCTCCGATGGATAAGGCAGCATTGTTGGGGCCATACCAACGTAAGAAGAAATTTTTGAGGTCATTGACATTCACTCGGTTGAGGTCTTCGATGTAGCCAATGGTTAGCCACGAGTACGGATGCCCATACGGGTACAAGGTTTTGGCAACGTATTCGCTGCTTAATCCATAAGGGCGATTGTCGTAGTTTTGTCCTCTTTCATTTTTTACTGTAGCTCGCTGAATTTCAAATTTTTGTTGTGTAACGGCATCTAATAGAAAGCCCATGCGGTCAGCTTCAAGCCATAAAGCTCTTTCTAACTGATTGCTCGGAATGGTTTCATAATAGTTGGTGCGGTCACGATTGGTAGAACCGTTCATGGTGCCACCCGCTTCGGTAATGAGTTTGAAATGCTCTTCGTCTCCTACGTGGTCTGAACCCTGAAACATCATGTGTTCAAAGAAGTGAGCAAAGCCTGATTTTCCAATTTCTTCTCTTGCCGACCCTACATGGTAAGTGACATCTAGGTGTACAACAGGGTCTGAATGGTCTTCGTGAATGAGGAGTGTTAAGCCATTCGGTAGTACGTATTTTTCGTAAGGAATGACAACTTCACTTCCTTTTTTGGTAATTTTTTCGACTAATTTAGTCTGAGAAAAAACAGCGAAGCTACTGGCACACACCAGTAACAAGGCCATGATGGTCTGATTACGTTTCATTTTTTGAATGCCTTTGATGAGGCAGGATGATTAATTTGTTGATTGATAGTGGGTTAAATTCGTGCAACTACATAAACACAAGTGGCATGAAAAAGAGAAAAGAGACGAACCCTTTTCTCTCTTGGCAATTTAATGAATTAATTCGGCAAGCTTTTTATGGAGTTCTTCACTTCTTAAATTTTTGGCAATGATTTTTCCATTTTTATCCAATAAAAAATTCATAGGTACAGCACTTACCGCATACATTTTGGCTGCCTCATTTTGCCACCCTTTTAAATCCGAAACATGAATCCATGTTAATTTATCGGCATTGATTGCCTTTAACCAACTGCCTTTTTTATCGTCAAGGGAAACCCCTACGATTTCAAAGTTTTTGTCACGGTATTCGTTATACGCTTTGACGACATTAGGGTTCTCTTTTCGACATGGGCCACACCAACTAGCCCAAAAATCAATTAGAACATATTTTCCTTTTAGCGAAGCTAAGGTAAAGGTATTTGTTCCTGTTGTGTCGGTCATGCTAAAAGCAGGAGCCACTCTACCCACATCAACGAGAGCAGATTTGTCTATAAATTCTTTCACATTTTTACCGTAAAAAGAACCTTGAGCTTTTGGGGTTAAAAGGGCATAATATGCTGTTGCTTTATTTTCAGAACCTGCTCTTGTAAAATAGCTATAAATGATAAAAGCACTAATTGTTGAACTAGGATGGCTTACAATGAATTGTTTGCTGATGCTATCGGCATAGGCTTCACCTGCCACAAAAAGTTGATGAGCTTGTTGTCTGATGGCAACACTATCGGGATTTTTAGTTTTTACAGTCGTTCGATAAAGCTGATCTGATTTTGACATGATGCTGAATGCTCCCTCCATTTGTTTGCGGTGAATCATCCATTCGTCATGGATCGCAGAGCCTTTTACTGTGCCTGTATGAATCGAATCTTTGGGTGCTTGTACGGTAATCGTACCATTTTGCACAAAGATATTTAAGCGTCTGCCTTTAGGGTTAAGCGATAACCCATAAATGGAAGGGTAC
>JALRIJ010000262.1 GCA_023255485.1 Flectobacillus sp. | reverse complement strand
AAAAGGGATAAGTAATATTGATTTTTCAGGGGATAGTAAATGGTTGGTGACAAGTCTAATTGAGGGGAGAAGTAAATTGTGGGATATCAATAGCGGTAAAGAAGCTTCGTTTTTATCCTCCGAAAAAATAATAGATGATATTATATTTTCAAAAGACAGTAAACTACTTTCAATTATCACAGGTCATAAAGTAAAAACCTACAAGATAGGAGACCCTAAGCCAATCCAAACCCTGTGGCTAAATAAAGAGGCAACACAGGTTGACATTATTGATAATCAGCTTTATGTAACAGTCGGTAAAGCAGTTATCAAAACAGATTTGGAAAAGGATAGGGGGGATATTATGAGTTGGGGAGATGGAGGGCCTTTAGATTATAAATACGATGAAATTCAGGAGTGGATAAAGGTTTTTGGAGATAAATACCTCTTGCCTTTGTCGGAGGAGGTGAAGAAGAAATATGGAATCAAATAGATTTTGAATGTTAAATTTTGAATTTTGGATGATTGGTTTTTAATCCAACATCCAAAATTCAAAATCCAACATCACAATCCGATGGGTACAGGGCTTTGGCTTTTGATGTCGTTTACTACAAAGCGGCTTTGGGCATTACCAATGTTGGGTAGGGTGGCAAGCTTAAAGAGGATAAATTGTTTGTAGTCGTCCATGTCTTTTACCAATACTTTCAATAAAAAATCAGACCCACCCGAAATACAATAGCATTCTACTACTTCCGAGAGTTTCAGGACGTCCTGTTCAAATTGTTCCAAATACTCCGCAGCGTGTTGTTTGAGGGTCACATCCACAAAAACAACCAAGCCCCTTCCTAGTTTTGTTTTATTCAAAATAGCCGTGTAGCGTTCAATGATGCCATCGTTTTCGAGGCGTTTGATACGCTCATGCACAGGCGTTGTGGTCAAGTGCAATTTAGCCGCAATTTCTTTGTTAGTCATTAACGCATCACTTTGTAACAATTGTAGGATGCGTAAGTCGGTATTATCTAAAGATGCCATAAGAATATTTTTCTAATAAGTGTTAAGTTTAGTTTTGATTATATACTATGTGTGCGGTTTTTGGGTAAATTTTAGAAAATAATTTCAATTTAATAAAAATAATTGGAAATATAATCTATAATATTGAAATTTACTATACAATATATAACCGAATAAAGCTTATGGAAACGTATTTTTTGAACATCGGTTTTGAGGACAATGATTTTATGTCGCATTTAATTATGGCAGAAATCCAGAAAGGGGTTCACTCTTTCAGTTTCATCGACTTGTCTCCTAAAGTCAGTGATTCAAAATATCGTTACCTAAAGTTAGTCTTAGAAGCCGATTGGGCAAAACTATATGCTACCTGCCAACAGCTAGAAAAGAATATCTTGATTCGTTCGATGGAATTAATGGACGTGTCTTCAAACGATACGCCAACGCTTTGTGGCTATTATTCAAAACAAAAATTAGTAACAAAGTTCTATCGTGATTTAGCGTTAGTAGCTTAGTTAAAGTAGTTGAGAGATTAAAGTTCAATGTTTAAAACACGGTGCGTAGTTTGGACTTTGTGCCTATATGCCTTTTCAAACTAGTTCCCTCTCTACTATGTGAACTATGTAGCTATGTGGTTGCATGGTTGCACAGTTAAATTTATGCTATTTTATTCGTTAATTCACAGATTTTTACTATATTTAATCTGTATTTCATTCGAACGTCATAACTCATTTATAGTAGGTAGTTTTACAAGGTCAAAGTATCTTCTACCGTTTCAAGCCTCTCCTTCGGGTGAGGCTTTTTTTATGCAAAAAAATAAAATAGTATGCTTGCATAATAAATTTATTTTTCGTTATCTTTAAATATAATTTAAGAAAGAAAAAATTGTCTCCTGCCTGTTAGCGATTATCTGTTGAGGGTTAACAGACAGGAGACAATTAACCGACAATAAATAACGCATTTCATACATCAAGCACAATGAATCGTACAATCAAGAAAGTAGCTGTCCTCGGCTCAGGAATTATGGGAAGCCGCATTGCCTGTCACTTTGCCAATATTGGCTGTGAGGTGTTGTTGTTGGACATTGTTCCCAAAGAGCCCAATCCGCAAGAGCAAGCGAAAGGGCTTAGTTTGTCGTCACCTTTAGTTCGTAATCGCATCGTCAACGAGGCTTTTCAGAATACCCTAAAAGCGAACCCTGCGGCACTGTTTTCATCGGCTTTTGCAGGGCGTGTCAAGTTGGGAAACTTTGATGACAACCTAGCCGAAATCAAAGATTACGACTGGGTGATAGAGGTCATTGTGGAAAACTTGGCAATAAAACAATCCCTCTTCGAGAAAGTCGATGCCTTACGAAAAGCAGGCACGCTCATTACGTCCAATACTTCGGGTATTCCCATTCACCTAATGGCGGAAGGACGTTCGGAAGACTTTCAGAAAAATTTCTGCGGAACACACTTTTTCAATCCGCCTAGGTATTTAAAATTGTTAGAAATTATTCCCACTCAATGGTTGCTGGTGGTTTTGATGAAATATCGTACACTACTCGGTTGACACCTTTCACTTTGTTGATAATTTCATTTGAAATTTCTGCTAAAAATTCATACGGTAAATGACACCAGTCAGCCGTCATTCCGTCAACAGAACTTACTGCACGAAGAGCTACTACTCGTTCATAGGTACGTTCGTCGCCCATTACCCCTACCGATTGGATAGGTAATAACATCGCTCCTGCTTGCCAAACGTTGTCGTATAAACCTTTCGATTTCAGTCCGTTAATAAAAATATGATCTACTTCTTGTAAAATCTGTACTTTCTCTGCCGTTACATCTCCCAAAATACGAATTCCTAAACCTGGGCCTGGGAAAGGGTGACGACCTAAGATAAACTGAGGAATACCCAATGATTTACCTACTAAACGAACTTCGTCTTTAAACAAAGCTTTTAATGGCTCAACCACTTTCAATTTCATATAGTCAGGTAAACCACCTACGTTATGGTGCGACTTAATGGTTTGTGAAGGGCCTTTCGTTGAAACCGATTCAATGATGTCTGGATAAATTGTTCCTTGTCCTAACCATTTCACGTCTTCAATTAAGTGCGATTCTTGGTCGAATACGTCGATAAACGTTTTACCAATGGCTTTACGTTTTGCTTCTGGGTCTGTTAAACCAGCCAGAGCAGCGTAGAATTGATCTTTAGAATTTACGCCTTTTACGTTCAATCCTAAATCTTTATACGATTCTAAAACGTCTTCAAATTCGTTCTTTCTCAACAAGCCGTTATCCACAAAGATACAGTATAAGTTTTTGCCAATTGCTTTGTGAATCAAAACCGCAGCAACCGAACTATCTACTCCACCCGAAAGACCAAGTACTACTTTGTCATCGCCTAATTGCTCTTTCAAAGCAGCAACTGTTGTATCTACAAAGTGACCAGCCGTCCAGTCTTGTGAACATCCACAAATACCAACCGTGAAGTTTTTCAACATCTGAGAACCTTCTAAGGAGTGCGTTACTTCTGGGTGAAACTGAATACCATAGGTTTGTTCGCCTTTTACGTGGAAAGCCGCAACTTTCACCGATTCCGTAGAAGCGATTAATTCAAACTCTTCTGGTAATGCCATGATGGTATCGCCGTGCGACATCCAAACTTGGCTATTATCCGATACCTCAGCCAATAATGGACTCTCTGCTACTTTAACCATCTTCGCACGACCGTACTCACGATGACCTGTGTTGAACACATCGCCACCTGCCGTGAAAGCAAGTAACTGAGCTCCATAACAGATACCCAATACAGGTAATTTGCCACGGAAAAGTGACATATCTACTCGTGGAGAATCTTCTTCACGAACAGAACACGGACTTCCCGATAAAATAATCCCTTTTACGTCTGCTCCGATTTGAGGAACTTTATTGTATGGGTGAATTTCGCAGTAAATATTCAGTTCACGAACTCGACGGGCAATCAATTGAGTTACCTGTGAACCAAAGTCAAGAATTAGGATTTTTTCAGTCATTTTTTGATTTCGGATATTGGATTTATTGTCCGAAGAATTGTGATAAAAAACAAACCGCAAATTTCGGGAAAATTTGCGGTTTAAAAATAAAAATATGCTTTTTTATCTGAATACCTCCTAATTTTTCTGGATACGACGTTTTTTTCTACCGATGTTTGACCTCTACGAGGTTGTTGGGAGTAAGACTTATGTTCTCTCTACAGAAATTATCATTACCCTTCTACAACACAATCCCCGTCGGGAATCCGTCTATACTCTGTGTATTTTTCTTTGCCCAATAAGCTCTCACCCC
>JALRIJ010000261.1 GCA_023255485.1 Flectobacillus sp. | reverse complement strand
AATAACACCGAAATAGCTCTACCAATGCCACTTCCTCCACCTGTAATAACGGCTTTTTTTCCCTTTAATGAAAACATGATATGAAATTTTAATTAAGCTTTTGAAATTGTATTAATTAATAGCGAGTGTGTTAAATCCAACATTTTTCACTTACAACGATACTCCTCTTTTCCAGAACATAAAGTCGTCTTGTCCTAGCTCCATAGCCTTCGTTTGGTATTCGCCAGAAGCCAAGCCGATGATGTATTCCAAGACCTCTTCGCCTACCTGTTCTACGGTTTTGTCTCCTTCGATGATTGAACCACAGTCAATATCAATCATTTCGGGTAATTTTTTAGCCAATTTCGTATTGGTGGCTAATTTCACCATCGGACTAATGGGGTTACCTGTCGGCGTTCCTAAGCCCGTAGTAAACAGTTGAATAGTAGCTCCTGCACCAGCCATTCCAGAGGTCGCCAATACGTCGTTACCAGGGGTACAAACCAAGTTTAAGCCTGTCTTATGAGCATATTCGCCATAACCTAAAGCCTCCACAAAGGGGGCTGAACCCGCTTTTTTAGCTGCTCCTGCCGATTTGATAGCGTCCGTAATCAAGCCATCTTTAATATTGCCTGGCGAAGGGTTCATGTCAAAACCTGCTCCGACGGCTGCTGCTCTACTAGCGTATTCGGTCATTAATTTTCCGAAATTATCAGCGACTTCTTCATTAACGCAACGGTTTTGAATTTCTTGCTCCACGCCGCATAACTCAGGAAATTCAGCAATCATCACTTGTCCGCCTAAGGCTACGATTAAGTCGGCGGTATGTCCAATGGCAGGGTTGGCTGAAATGCCTGAGAAACCGTCAGAACCTCCACATTTTACACCTACTTTTAGCTTACTCAAAGGAGCTGGTTGGCGTTCCTGTTGGTTAATTTCGATTAAGCCTAAGAATGTTTTACGAATCACTTCACTCATCATGGTTAGTTCTCCGCTACCTGCATCGTTTTGTTGCTCGAAAATATACAAGGGTTTTTGGAAATTTGCATCACGGGCTGTGATGGCCTTCTGTAACATCGAAACCTGATTGTGCTGACAACCAAGGCTTAATACGGTAATTCCCGCTACATTTGGATTGACACAATAGCCTGCTAATAGGTTACATAAGTTTTCGGAGTCGCCACGGTCTTCGCCACAACCGCTTTCGTGGGTAATAAATTTAATACCATCGACGTTTTTGAAAATACGATGTTGTTTGTAATCTGCCTTTTGCTGAGTAAAAGCAAAATTTGCTAGTTGTTCGCTATCGGCATCTTGTTTATAAAGCTCTAACAAGTCGGCTAATTGATGACGGTAAATATCGGGTTGTCCGTAGCCTAATTCTTTCAAGAACGCATCTTTTAAAATAGTAATATTTCTATTTTCGCAGAAAACTAGGGGAATCACCAACCAATAATTTTGTGTTCCTACCTGTCCATCTGCACGGTGATAGCCCATGAAAGTACGATTTTCCCATTTTGAAACATCGGGGGCAGTCCATGCGTAGTTTTTTAGTTTTCCTTTGAATGCTTCGGATGCATGTTTTAGATTAAACGTATGAATCAAGCCTCCCGCAGGAATATCTTGTTGAGCTTTTCCAACCAATACTCCGTACATCATCACTTCTTCGCCCTTTGCTAAAGCTTGAATCGAGAACTTATGTTTGGCAACAATGTCGTCTTGAAGAATAATTTCTTGATTATTGAACGTGATTTGTGTTCCTTTACTCAAGTCAGACAGGGCTACCAATACATTGTCGTTGGGATGTATTTGGAGAAATGTGTTTTTCATGGTGAATGTAATTAGGTAGTTTTTTAAAGAAATACATTATTATAAAAAGGCATGCCTCTAACTCAGGCAAAATTGGGTATATTGAATAGCTATGGACAGTAGCTATACTGGCTGTTTTTCTTGGGATAATCGCCTTTTTTATACAATTTAAGGTCATATTGTAACGATTATACTCACTTGTAATTGTGAAAAGGTGACGATAACGTGTAACTTTGTATTAGAACAGGAAAGTAAACGAAGTACATCTTACTAGATGTTTACTTTCACATCGCTTAATGAACAAAAATGGATTTTATTAATCAAGTATTAGGAAATGATTGGGGAGCATCCCTATTAATTATTGCCAATTTAGTCGTTATTGAGAGCTTATTATCAGTTGATAATGCTGCTGTATTAGCAACGATGGTCATGGATTTACCAGAAAGTAAACGCAATAAAGCCCTTAAATATGGTATCATAGGAGCGTATGTATTCAGAGGGATTTGCCTTCTCTTTGCTTCGTATCTGGTTAAAATATGGTGGTTAAAACCAATAGGAGGGCTCTATTTACTTTATTTGTGTATTGATTATTTTAAATCAAAAAGCGATGAAGCAGCAGGAGAAGAGGAAGCTCCGAAAACGGATAGTAAGTTGTATAAAGCAACCGTTGGAAAATTAGGAGCATTCTGGTCAACGGTTATCATGGTAGAAATCATGGACTTGGCTTTTTCAATAGATAATGTTTTTGCCGCAGTCGCTTTTACCGATAATTTGTACCTAATCTGGATAGGTGTTTTTATCGGGATTTTAGCTATGCGTTTTGTAGCACAAGCTTTTGTAAAGCTAATGGAAAAATACCCTTTCTTAGAAACGTCGGCCTTTTTGGTGATAGGAATACTAGGATTAAAACTGAGTACTTCTATTATCTGTCATTTCTATGAAGATACGCCTTTTTGCCAGTTTTTAGAAGGAGAAAGTGCTGATGCTTATGTATCTGCATTTACAGTGGCTATTTTTATTGTACCCATCGTATCATCGTCTTTATTTAATTTTCCGAAAAGAAAGAAATAAGGTGCCGATGGTTATTGATGAAAGACCTGTTCCAATGTTATTCAGTGATTGAAGCATCAGGGCTACGAATCGTATACTGGATAGCTGACTTTAAACGTATAAATTATATGCTATTTTCTTTTCTTAACCGAAAAACTGTACCGAAAGATTTTACTTTTTTAGGAACAGATATTCATTCGCACCTCATTCCGGGGATTGACGATGGTTGTGTGGATTTAGAAGCGTCATTGCAGTGTATCCGAAGTCTTGTGGAAATGGGATATTCTAAAATAATCACTACGCCACATGTCATGGATGAGGTTTATCCCAACTCGACGGCAACCATAAAAGCGGGGCTACGTATTTTACAGGATGCTGTAAAAGAACAACAAATTCCTGTTACGATAGAGGCTGCGGCAGAATATAAGGTAGATGATAATTTTATTCGGTTGTTTAAGGCAGGGGATTTATTGACCTTCGGCGATAATTACTTGCTGATTGAGTTCTCGTTTATCGCTCCTCCAATGAATATTGATAATATCATTTTTGATTTGTGTGCAAGTGGATACCGTCCCATCTTGGCTCATCCCGAACGTTACACATATTGGACAACGCAGTTTCAACAATTTGAACGCTTAAAAACACAAGGTTGTTTGTTTCAAATTAACCTCATGTCGTTGGTCAATAAATATGGTAATCCAGCTAAAATGACTGCTCTGAAATTCATTGAAGCAGGAATGGTTAATTTTTTTATGAATGCCCATTTTTTAATATCTACTAATGATCGTTTTGTAATATCGGTATAATTTAAAAAAATATTACTTTTTGTATTAAAAATGTTAGTGTTTAACTTAGTTAATTTGTATTGTAACGTCAGTTTTTCTTTTGAATCTTCACTTTTACAATTTGGAAAAAAATATGGGCGACCCTTTTGTATTGTTAGAAATTGTCCATTGTCAATCAGTATTTTTCCTGTTTGATTAACTTTAATATTATCGATTATTAACTCATTAACTATTTTATTTTTTCTTTCTTCTTTATTGACTGTTATACAATCTTTATTTGATATTAAAAAAATTTGTTTTTTCTTTAACCGTTTTGATTTAAATTTTACTATTTCTAAAGAATTTACTATAAGTGATTCAAAATAGCCTAGAACTGTATAAGAATCCACAAATTGTGTTGGTTCAACAAGTAAACAATATTGTAAATTTGTATATTTTAGATGTGCGGGAATATAATGCTTTAAAATGAAATTTTCTGAAATCTGAATATTTACTGATTGATTTTTAAAACAATTACTTAATTCAATAGTTGTACTATTTCGTAATGAATTATTTGATTTTATATTTATGATTTTCGAAATCAAATTTATGCTATTTGCTGTTTTAATTTTTTTATTTGTTTTATAGCGATAATTAATTTGATTAATTAATGTTAAAGACTTTGATTTACTTATATACTCATTTTTAGGGATTTCATAAATCATAA
>JALRIJ010000260.1 GCA_023255485.1 Flectobacillus sp. | reverse complement strand
GGATGTGAAAGCAGATGTGTCCACTTCGTATCCAACTCAGGCACACGTAACCCCAGGTGCATACAAACACTGGGACTTCTTTGGAACAATTTCGGCTACTCCAACTTGGACTACTTATACCAAAGAAATCACTGTTACCGCAGATATGGCTACTTGTGGTGCAATTGCTTTTAATCTTGGTAAAACAGCTACGAACTACTATTTTGATAACATTACCTTAACCAAGTATAATGCTACAGGAAGTGTTCAAACAAAAGAAAAAACACCCGAGTTAAAAAAGACAATTATAACCAATGCGTTGGATAAATGGATGGCTGGTATGTTAGGAGTTAGTAAACCTTATGTAAAAGCTTGGGATGTAGTAAACGAACCAATGGATGATGGTAAACCCTATGAACTTAAAACAGGAGTTGGTAGAACATTGGCAGCAGATGAGTTTTATTGGCAAGATTATTTAGGAAAGGATTATGCCGTAACCGCTTTTCAATTAGCTAGAAAATATGGTAACCCCAATGATATACTTTTTATCAACGATTATAACCTGGAATATAGCTTGGATAAATGCAAGGGTATTATTGCCTACGTAAGTTACATTGAAGGTAAAGGTGCTAAAGTGGATGGTATCGGTACGCAAATGCACATTGACATTAAGTCTGATAAAACCAAAATAGCTGATATGTTTAAGCTCCTTGCGGCAACAGGTAAGTTGATTAAAATATCTGAATTAGACATAGGTTTAGGTAATGTAAAAACAGCCAATGCAACCCAAGAGCAGTACATGGCACAGGCAGAAATGTACAAATATGTCATTGATAAATATTTTGAAATTATTCCTGCTGCTCAGCGATATGGCATTACGATATGGAGCCCGTTAGACAGTCCTGCAAACTCAAGCTGGCGAGCAGATGAACCCATAGGACTTTGGACACAACAGTATGTAAGAAAACGTGCTTATTCTTATGTTGCCGAAGCCATCAAAGCAAACATGAAATAAGCTTCCGATTCATTTAGTTTGATATTCCTTATGCTTGATAGCGAAATCCCCCACATTATCATAATGTTGGGGGATTTTATGCTCTTTACAATCCACGAACACGTTAATTACTTATTTTATTGGAATAAAATAGGTACAAAATGCCTTTATTTAAGACTGTTGAACATTAGGTATATAGATTTGATAATCCGTGCTATTGATTTTTTACCGTATCAATTTACTTTACAGCGTTAAAAACAGTGTTTATATAAATAAGTTTAAATTAATTACAAAAACAATCATATTTAACATTCTTATGAAAAAACCATACTCTCGGGAGGACTGGAATCGAAAGCCATTATCGTCTATAATCTTATTGTTCACTACCTAGTCAAACTAGGTTAAAATCATTTTTGATTTATAAACAATGTCTTCCGAAATTAAACCAAACCAATATTATTCTAATGAAACGACTATTGAAATCGCTTATCTTCTCCTTGATTATCTTTTCTATTTGTTCTTCTTGCAATACTTACGATAACCCCGTAACACCGCCCGTAGTTGTAAAGACGAATCCTTTTAAAGTGACGCTTAATCCACAAACGGCCTATCAAACTGTTTCGGGTTTTGGAGGAGCAAACCGAATGTGGGGAACTCAATCACTTAAACCTGCCGAAGCAACAAAAGCCTTTGGTTTAGGAGAGAATGAATTGGGGCTAAGCATTTTTAGAGTACGACTTTCTTCCAATAAAAGCGAGTGGCCAATTATCATTGAAGCCGTAAAAGAAGCAAACAAAAATGGGGTAAAAGTATTAGCTTCCCCGTGGTCACCACCAGCAACTCTTAAAAGCAATAACAGCGATGTGAGAGGCTATTTACTACCTGAAAACTATAAAGCATTTAAAGATTATATCAACGAATTTCTTGCATACATGACCCAAAATGGAGCTAAAATTGACGTTGTTTCGATTCAAAATGAGCCAGATTGGAAGCCAACTTATGAATCTTGTGATTATACGGCTGATGATTTTATCAATTTCTTGAAAGCTCCTGGGCAAATTGTAGGAGCAAAAGTAGCAGCACCCGAATCGTTAAACTTTAACCAAAGTATGACGAATGCAATTTTATCGGACGATGCCGCAGCGAAAAACGTTGACATTGTGGCAGGACATATCTACGGTGGTGGCTTAGCTCCTTTTCCCTTGGCAGTACAAAAAAATAAAGAAGTTTGGATGACTGAATTTCTCTTAAATCTAAACACTGGCAATGCAGGGGCTGCCGCATGGAGTACTTATTCTGAAACAGCTAAATGGGCGGAATCAATCAAGATGTTAGTCTCCGTTCATGATGCAATGATTAACAATTGGAATGCCTATATTTGGTGGTATTTACAAAGATATTACTCGTTTATTGGTGATGGAGAACAAAATACAATAAATGGAGAGGTACAAAAGCGTGGCTATGGATTTTCACATTTTTCAAAATTTGTGAGACCTGGTTTTGTACGATTTGGTGTTGATGTTCCAAGTAATAATTACTTGAAAATTACTGCGTACAAAAAAGATAATCAGACCGTTGTGGTGATTATTAATCCCGAATTGTTCGCTGTAAAAACGGTACAGTTGAACGGATTAACTCCTAAGTCTGCCACCTCGTATCAAACAACAGAAACCGCAACGTTAACCAAAACTACATTAGCTGTTTCAAATAATGTGGTAGAACTGGATATTCCGGCCGCAAGTGTTACAACCATTATTATCAATAATTAATAAATACCGTTCTTGTGCTAGTATCAGATGACTAGTGAAGACACGATGAACGAATCAGTAAATTTCAATTAAATCTTAATTTCCTGATTGAGTCGGATTAATATAAAAAAACATAATCAGTTAGTATAACGAACATAGCAAAAGCTCCTTTATTATTATGGAACAAACACCACAAAAACTCTCTGTTTTAGAGAAAATTGGTTACAGTCTTGGCGATTTAGCCGCCAATTTAATTTTTCAAACGCTAATGACTTTCTTGGCGTATTTCTATACCGATGTGTATAAAATTCCCGCAGGAAAAGCAAGTTTAATTATTTTTACGGGGGGGATTATTGGTGCTTTTTTTAACGTCGCAATGGGACTAATTGCCGACCGAACTGTTACTCGTTGGGGAAAATTTCGCCCTTGGATTTTATGGACTTCTATCCCTTTTGGGGTGATTTCTCTTTTGGCGTTTTCAACTCCTGATTTTAGCGAAACAGGAAAAGTGATTTATGCACTAATTACCTATTTGTCGTTAGTGTTGGTGTACTCTGCCAATAACCTACCCTACTCGGCATTGAGTGGCGTAATGACAGGAGATATGGCTGATAGAAATAGCTTATCTTCTTACCGATTTGTGGCCGTGATGGTAGCACAGTTCATTATTCAGTCCTTACTATTGCCTTTAGCTCTTTCTTTAGGACATGGCGATAAAGCGGTTGGTTTTGAAAAAGTGATGTTCTTCTTTGCCATTGTAGGAGTTATTTGCTTTATCACCACTTTTCTTACAACTAGAGAGCGGATTGTTCCACCTGCGGCCGAAAGAAATAGTATTTCACAAGACCTTTCTGATTTATCAAAAAACCGTCCGTGGGTGGTTATGCTTCTACTTACCATCTTGGTTTTCATTACATTATCCTTGAAAGGCGGAATGTACATTTACTATTTCAAATATTATTTGAATCCAGAAGCACAGGCTACTTTTCTGGAAAGTATTGGTTTCAATAGCTTTATCGGTGGATTAAATCAAACCATCACAGGCTTAGGTTTAGGAAAATTTGAATGGCCAGAAGACGCTCCAACCTCAGCCAATAGTTTATTCAACGCAGGCGGAATTATCTTTATGATTGTAGGTATCATGTTTTCTAAACCTTTAGCGGATAAATTCGGGAAACGTAACATTTTTGCTATTTTCCTTACGCTTTCGGCTTTGTGTTTAATCATGTTCAATTTTTATCCAAAAGATGCTATCGGTATTGTTTTCATCACGCAAATTTTACACGGATTTACCTATGGTGTAACGATTCCATTACTTTGGGCGATGATTGCTGACGTAGCGGATTATAGCGAATGGAAAAATAACCGTAGGGCAACTGCCATTATTTTCTCTGCGATGATTTTTGGTTTGAAGGCTGGTTTAAGTATTGGTGGTGCTATCGGAGCGGCTTTACTTTCCAATTATGGCTACGTAGCCGAACAAGTTAATCAAACCGTAGAAGCTGTCCCTGTAGCAATGGTAAAGCTCACTGCCCCATCTCCTATCAAATCATCCACCATATAAACAATTACTCTTTGTGGGATATTCCAATTAGATGGCGTAAATGTTACCGAAGATTGAACGGTACCTTCTGTTAGATCACTACTAGTTAATGGAATCGTT
>JALRIJ010000025.1 GCA_023255485.1 Flectobacillus sp. | reverse complement strand
CTCAGTTAGGAGAAGAAGTATTCAACAACATGAAAACAACCTTTATCTCGCTGATTGAGGATGTGTTAGGTATTTTTGAAGAAAAAAATAGTAACGTAGAAGCCTTCGCTACAGGAATGCTTGAATTGTATAAAGAATACAAAGAAGCAAAACAATACGACAAAGTTGATCAGGTTAGAACGTACTTTAAAGCGAATGGACTCGTTATTAAGGATATGAAAAATCGTATCGACTGGGCTTACGAGGAATAGGAAAGGGCTGTCTCAGCATTAACATATTACGATTTTGCTGAGACAGTCCAAACAGTTAACTATTAAATTTTCTCCTTCTTGGAGATTTAGGGCTGAAATGAACACATCGAATCTTACTCCCACAGTACGAGCATTAATTGCCATTAATGTTATCGTGTTTGTGGTTCAAAGTATCAATCAAGTGTACGACTTACAAATCGTATCCTTATTTGGCTTACACTATTTTACATCCGAACGGTTTTATCCTTTCCAAGTGGTGTCTTATATGTTTGTCCATGGAGGCTTTTCTCATATTTTTGGTAATATGCTAAGCTTATTCATTTTCGGTCCTATCCTAGAGCATGTTTGGGGACAAAAACGATTCTTAATTTTTTATTTTGTGACAGGCGTAGGAGCAGGACTACTATATATGTTGCTGAAGTATTATGATTACTCTACATTAGAGGCTGCGACACAAACATATATTGCTAATCCAAACCTTATTTCGTTCAAAAATTTCATTCACCAATTTTATCCAGAAGGCATCCCTTCAGATGTATTCCATACATTTGTTCCCGAAACAGGAGACATTACATTAAGTGAATCCGTTTTAATCGCCAAAGAAAGCCTTCGTTCTGTCTTAAATACTCCTACCATTGGGGCATCAGGAGCAATATTTGGAATTATGGGAGCCTTTGGCATGTTATTTCCTAATACAGAGTTAATGCTTATGTTCTTTCCTTTCCCTGTAAAGGCAAAGTATCTTATATCCGCTTATGTACTCTACGAAGTATATGCAGGAATTCACAAAATGCCGGGTGATAACGTAGCACATTTTGCCCACGTTGGGGGAATTATTTTCGCATTTATCCTCATCAAATTATGGAAAAATCAGCGAAATAATTTTTATTGAAAATTAATTTAACATTTTGATAAGCATCATGTTATCTTAAAAAAGTTTATTAAATTTATCATTCATTCATAACAGTCAATAAAGAGCTTGATTAATCGGGTTCTGAATTAAGAATTTTAAGTCGAAAGGAAATAAATCATGAGTGGGATTTTGGAAGACTTTAAGGACGCTTTTTCAAAGCGAAACAACGGGCTTGTTCAGCTAATTTGGCTGAATGTAGCGGTGTATGTCCTGATGTTAATAGGATTAATCATCTGTAAAATGCTGAATAAAGATTTCTTATTTGAGAACTCTTTGAGATATGTAAGTTTAGTACCCGCATTGCCAACTATTATTTTTAGACCTTGGACAATCCTTAGTTACTCCTTTTTTCATGCGGTTAACCCTATAGAGCACCTATTACCCAATATGTTGATGCTTTATTGGTTTGGTACGATTATTCAAGAGTTTATAGGAAGTCGTCGCTTGGTTAACCTCTACATTTTAGGAGCATTTTCAGGTGGTTTGCTGGCTATTATTGCCTATAATTTTATTCCTTATTTCAATAATGGAATTCAAACAGCAACTATTATTGGAGCTTCTGGTAGCGTAATGGCCATTGTATTTGCTGCTGCGACGCTTGTTCCTGATTATACGTTCTTCATTTTTCTAATCGGACCCGTTCGTATTAAATACATTGCCTTTTTCTTCTTCTTGGTTTCGTTAGCAAGTATGGCTGGCCTAAACGCAGGCGGTGGTATAGTCCATTTGGGAGGGGCTCTACTCGGCTATTTATACATCAAACAATTACAAGCAGGAAGAGATTTCGGAGCACCGATTGACCATACCATTGAGTTTGTTCAACGCATTTTCAAGAAACAAGAAAAGCCACAAATCAAGGTAGTTTATCGTCAAAAAGAAGCAGGATATACGCCTAAACCCGTAAGTAATGGTTTTCCTGATGAAGATGAAGTAGATGAGATTTTAGATAAAATTTCAAAGTCGGGCTATGAAAGTTTAACAAAAGAAGAAAAACAGAAGCTATTTAAAGCCTCTCAGAAACAATAACTATTTATTATAACGACGATATATCCTTATCAAAAGGTCAATTTCATGTAGATATTGGCCTTTTTTTATGGATAATCTGAAGGTGTTCTTCGACAAGAAAAATGAGAAATTAACGTGGTTCGAGATAATTACGTAAATTTGCATAATCATTGTAAATGAATACAATAGTATCACATTTATCATTCAGAAAGAAACATTTACAATTTTACTTAGTTAAGCTTGAAAGTAATTAGATGGTACATTGCGTAAAACTGTCTAAGTCTATTACATGTCATCGTAACGCCATAAAGCTATGCAAATCATTCCAGGCAAAATCCTAGCTCAAATAAATACATCCGAAGATTTACGAAAACGTGATCGTTCAGAGTTAATTCAAATTTGTGATGAATTACGTCAGTACATCATCGACAATGTGTCGGTTTATGGAGGACACTTCGGAGCATCCCTAGGGGTTGTTGAATTGACAGTGGCTCTACACTATGTCTTTAATACTCCAGACGACCAGCTAATCTGGGACGTTGGTCATCAGGCCTATGGCCATAAAATTCTAACTGGTCGAAAAGATAATTTCCATACCAATCGTTTGTATGGCGGAATTTCTGGTTTCCCCAAACGTAAAGAAAGCCCTTACGATGCTTTTGGAGTGGGTCACTCTTCAACTTCCATTTCAGCAGCACTTGGAATGGCCGTAGCTTCTCGTTATAAAGGAGATCTTCAACGTCAACATATTGCTGTAATTGGAGATGGGTCTATGACCGCTGGTATGGCTTTTGAAGCTATGAATCATGCAGGAGATATTCCCAACAACATGATTATCATTTTAAATGATAATTGTATGGCAATTGACCCTAATGTTGGAGCTTTGAAAGAGTATTTAACTGATATTACTACCTCTCATACTTATAACAAGGTTAAAGACGAGGTTTGGAACTTGCTAGGCAAAATGTCTAATTTCGGTAAATCAGCCCAAGAAATTGTTTCTAAAATCGAAAATGGACTGAAAGCTACCTTACTAAAACAAAGTAACCTGTTTGAATCCTTAAATCTTCGTTATTTTGGTCCTATTGATGGGCATGATGTCGAATATGTGGCAACGGTTTTAGAAGATTTAAAAAATATCCCTGGCCCTAAAATTTTACATTGTATCACCACCAAAGGAAAAGGATATGCCTTAGCAGAAAAAGATCAGACGCTATGGCATGCACCAGGAAAGTTTGATAAAATTACGGGAGTTATCAAAAAGAAAGTATTTGAGACTCCACAACCGCCAAAATACCAAGATGTATTTGGGCATACCATTGTTGAATTAGCAGAACAAAACAGTAAAATCATGGGGGTAACCCCTGCAATGCCTTCTGGTAGCTCGTTAAATATCATGATGAAAGCAATGCCAGAGCGTGCTTTTGACGTAGGAATAGCAGAACAACATGCCGTTACGTTTTCAGCAGGTATGGCAACCCAAGGATTAACTGTTTTTTGTAATATTTACTCAACATTCATGCAAAGAGCCTATGACCAAGTAGTGCATGATGTTGCGATTCAAGAACTTCCTGTTATTTTCTGCCTAGACCGTGCTGGTTTTGCAGGAGCAGATGGACCTACCCACCACGGGGCTTACGATATTGCCTTCATGCGATGTATCCCAAATATGATTGTCTTTTCACCTATGAATGAAAAAGAGTTGAGAGACATCATGTTTACAGTAGCCGACGATGAATTCAAACAACTCGGAAAATGTATTAGTATCCGCTACCCAAGAGGTGAAGGAGTTATGCCTAATTGGAAAACTCCTTTTGAAAAAATAGAATTAGGAAAAGGACGCAAAGTAAAAGACGGTACGGATATTGCAATCCTAACAATAGGACATATTGGTAACTATGCCGTACAAGCTTGTCAACAATTAACATTGCAAGGTATCAATGCCGCTCACTATGATATGCGATTTGCCAAACCATTAGATGAAGCAATGCTACACGACATATTTTCGAAGTTTGATAAAGTGATAACGGTAGAAGATGGCTGTTTACAAGGAGGTTTTGGTTCTGCAATTGCCGAATTCATGCTGGATAATAACTATCAATCACAAGTAAAACGACTCGGTATTCCAGATAAAATCATTGAACATGGAGAACAGTTAGAGCTCCATAAAGAGTGTGGTTTTGATACAACAGGCATAATCAAGACAGTTCAAGAACTTTTATCAATTAATAACGCTTTAGGTGGGAAGAATACACCTCAATCTGAGACAATTTCAGTAACTTTGTCTTGATTAAACACAAGAAGTTATATTTTATAACTAAAGCAAGAAAATCTTGTTTTTTCAAATCTAGGTTTATTTTTTTTTGAAAAAACGTTACTTTTACTAGTATAAACTGTCCAATCTTAGATTGGCAAGATATAAACCCCTATTTATTATTATAAATCAAGCAATTATGAAACAGCTTTTTTCAGAAAACAATTTTCTTGGCGGATTCCAACGAAAGTTAGGACTGGGCCTACTAACGGTACTCGCAGTGAGTGGTTTAGCTACTGCTCAAAACTCTTCTGCTGTTGTCAGTTCTCTAACCGACAATGGTATCACAACGACAACCTATTCTAATGGACAAGTTGTTAAAACAGTTGCAGATGGTTATTTTTTAGATTCTGCATTCTATAAAAACAGTAACGTAACAAGAGCTACAGCAGCAAAACGTTACTGGAAATTAACAGACCGTGTTGGTGTTGCTATTCCATTTTGTACTACAGAGGAAGACAACACGATGTTCTTAAAACCAGGTGCATACAACTCATTATCTATAAACCATTTCTGGGGTATGTTCGGATTAGGTTTAATGGGTGGGTACCAAAACTTTGGTGTAAGAGACGACTACAAAGGACCTAACAGCATTATTGCTAAAAATGCCTTAGCATTAGCTTCTGGTAAAACATTGAAGTATGATAATGTTGGTAGCTATGAAGATTTTTACTTATTGGTTGGACCAGCTGTTTCGGTACCAGTAGGCAAAAAATTCTCTATTGATGCGGATTTAAAAGGAGGTTTGTTCAATACTTCTGCACCTCGTTTTGGTGCTACAGTTGCAGGTACTGACGGTGCAGATCAGTTGATTTACCGTTTGTCGCCTTCTGCTTCTAAAAATCAGTTAGGTGGTGTATTGAGTGTTGATATCTTGTACAAAATTGCTAAAACGTGGTCTATAGGATTGAATGGCCAAGGCTTCTTAACAAGCACTCCATTTACAACAATGGGACAGAGTACAGCTCCTGGCTCAAATATCATTTTGACAAAAGAAGGTACTCGTTCTCATGGTGGATGTAACTTTGGTTTAGCATTATCACATACTTTCGGAGAAAATTATGGTAAAAATACGGTTTACTCGTTATTACCTCCTCCTCCAGCTCCAGTGATTTGTTACACGCCAACAATCCAAGGAGAAAATGGTAAAATGTTTGATTATGGTTCTACAGAAAAACCATGTTTCAAATGGAAAAGTACTTCTACTACTGCTCAAGATGAAGACTTCGTGTTTAAGTTGTACAAAGCAGATGGATCAGGAACTCCTATCTATTCTCAAACAACTAAAAACCAAAACCTTTGTTTACCAGCAAACGTTGCCTTGGTTAACAACGACGAATGTAGCTTCTACTATTACACTGTTCAGTCAAGTGTAGAAGGAAAATGTTTATCTGAAGCGACAGCAGCTAGCTTTGGTTACAGAGCGAAACCTGTAGTAGCGATTGCAGCAACAAAACCAGTTGAAGATCAATATATGTTTAAAATCTTCGGTGGTTCTACAGCAACAAGATATTTCGGTGATGGTGTAAGACCTCGTCGTAAAGCTCGTAAAGCAGTAGTGAAGCCTGCAACAACAGATGCGGCTCCAGTGGTAGCTAAGAAAATCGTTCCTAGAAAGAAAAAGAGATCTGGTGTAACTACAAGCAAAACGGTTGTTAACTACGAAAACGTATCAACAAACCCTACAATCGTTTGGCCTAAAGATTTACCTCTTCCTAAGAGCCCTGCAGTTTATGAATACGAAGTACAACGCTTAAATGCTGGTGACTGTAAACCAACAGGTACTGTAGCGAAATATAAATTCTATATTGACCCTAAAAACCCTAGCGATATTCGTATCATTCCTGACAAAAAGAAAAAATAGTCCACAGGGATTGATTCATAAAAAGCCGATAGCAAGTAAATTGCTATCGGCTTTTTTATGCCCCTAGTCCTCCGTATGCCATATTTCTAACCTCTGCCATTCAGACTAAAACCTTTCATAAAGCTCCAATAGGGTAATAGCAAAGCCTAGTTTATAGCCTTCTTTTCCTCAAGGAAATGACGATTCTTCTATGGAAAGACAATACGACCTAACATAAAAAATCCATCCTCTGAGCAAGTCAAAGGATGGATTTTAATCATATCAAAAGTCTAATTACTCAGATTTTTGTTCCATACGTTTACGTACACTTGGATCTAAATAGATTTTACGCATACGAATCGATTGAGGAGTTACTTCTAAGTACTCATCTTTCTGGATATATTCCATTGATTCTTCTAATGAGAACTGTAATTTCGGAGCAATTTTAACGTTGGTATCCGTACCAGAAGCACGCATGTTCGTTAATTGTTTCGCATTTTGAAGGTTAACTTCAATATCATTCTGACGGTTATGCTCACCAACTACCATACCTGCATATACTTCTTCACCTGGATCGATAAAGAATACCCCTCTGTCTTGTAATTTATCAACTGCATAAGCTGTAACAGAACCAGAATTCATTGAAATCAATGAACCGTTGATACGTCCAGCGATAGGCCCTTTGTAAGGCTCATACGCTTTGAAACGGTGTGCCATGATAGCCTCACCAAACGTAGCTGTTAATACCTTAGAACGCATACCAATCAAACCACGTGAAGGAATGTTGAATTCTAAGTGCTGTAAGTCACCTTTAGGTTCCATAATCAATAACTCTCCTTTACCTTGAGTAGCTAATTCGATTACTTTACCAGCAGACTCATCTGGAACGTCCACTACCAATGTTTCGATTGGTTCTAAACGCTCACCGTTTTCGCCTTCTTTGAAAATTACTTGAGGCTGTCCTACTTGTAATTCATAACCTTCACGACGCATCGTTTCGATTAATACAGATAAGTGAAGGATACCACGACCAAATACTAAGAATTTATCTTCAGAATCTGTTGTAACAACACGTAGTGCTAAGTTCTTCTCAGTTTCTTTGAACAAACGATCACGTAAGTGACGAGATGTTACAAATTTACCTTCTTTACCAAAGAATGGAGAGTTGTTAATTGTAAACAACATGTTCATTGTTGGCTCATCAATCGAGATACGTGGCAATGCCTCTTGAACTTCAACATCTGAAATTGTATCACCAATTTCAAAGTCTTCAATACCCATCATTGCACAGATTTCGCCAGAAGAAACTTGATCTGTTTTTGCTCTTCCAAGACCTTCAAATGTTTGAAGTTCTTTGATTTTCATTTTCTTCACAGTACCGTCAGACTTCATCAAAGCAACTTGCTGTCCTTCTTTGAATGTACCACGGTGAACACGACCAATAGCGATACGGCCAACGAATGAAGAGTAATCTAATGATGTAATCTGCATTTGAGCAGGGCCTTCATTGATTGGTGCAGCAGGGATATTATCGATGATTACATCTAATAATTCAGTAATATCTTCTGTTTGACGTTTCCAGTCAGTACTCATCCATCCTTGTTTAGATGAACCGTAAAGTGTTTGGAAGTCTAATTGATCTTCTGTTGCTCCTAAGTTGAACATCAAGTCGAATACTTGCTCGTGTACTTCGTCAGGACGACAGTTTTCTTTATCAACTTTGTTGATAATTACAATTGGCTTAAGACCTAAGTCAATCGCTTTTCCTAATACGAAACGAGTTTGAGGCATTGGCCCTTCAAAAGCATCCACCAAAAGGCAAACACCATCAGCCAATTTCAATACACGTTCCACTTCACCTCCAAAGTCGGAGTGACCAGGAGTATCAATGATATTAATTTTTACGCCTTTGTAGCGAACCGATACGTTCTTAGATACAATTGTGATACCACGTTCACGTTCCAAATCATTGTTATCAAGAATCAAATCACCGAATTCTTGGTTATCACGAAATAATTTCGATGCGTGGATGATTTTGTCAACAAGGGTCGTTTTACCGTGGTCAACGTGGGCAATAATAGCGATGTTACGAATACTTTGCATTTTTTCGTTATGCGTTAATTGTTATGTGTCAAGCGTCCATAGCTATTCCCTTATTAACGAATAAACCATTACGCTTAACTCTTTCTCTGGTAATCAAGGTGCAAAGCTACGGATAATTTCTTAGAAAAATTCTATACACATCGAAAAATAACGAACTATTAATGCACTTTCACATGGAATAAGACTATTTGTAAGCTTCTGTAAATCAAATCATAAGCTATTTATCTGCTAAAAGATAGTCCTTACGCATCGTTGCCTAAATTTAACCAAATTGTGAAAGTGCAATTTCATATCTCGAATAAAATATAATTTAAACAGCTATATCGTACTTATTCAAGAATAAATTTTATTATAACTAGATTTCGAAAACCTCACACACTACAGTTAACGTAAAAGAGGTCGGGGAACTCTTCCCGACCTCTTTTAAAATCTAATTGAATCTCAAGTGGATACTATTCCTTCCAACGTTTCGCAACTGTCAAAGCATACTCGACAAAAGCCTTTACACTTGCTTCATAGACCTCATTACCCGTTGATAATCCATTTTCGTCTAAATTGGCAGGTGTTTCATGCGATTCGTACAAACGAGGCGATACAATCGAATAATTTTGAGTGAAGTTAATAACCTTGTTCAACATCGTACTCATTTCTACAGCAGGCATTTTACCTCCTCGTCCTGATGAGACACCTGCTAAAGCAAAGGTTTTATTGTTAAACAAATGACCAAATGCGGGACCTCCCAATTGATTAATCGCATTGATTAATTCAGCATCTGGAAACCAGTTATATTCTGGCATTACGATAAAAACCAAATCGGCTTTTCCCCATTGATTAATTAAGTTGGTTTGAAATTCCGTTAAATTATCCTTGTTTAGAAAACCTTGTCCGAAAAAAGGAATATCATAACTTTCGAAATCAATTAAAGCTACCTCTGAAAAGGCTAAAGAAGCCAAGGTCTGTTGCAGGTATTTGGCAAAACGTAATGAATTACTTTTTTTACGGGGTGATGTCGAGATAATAGTGATGTTCATGGATAGAAGAATTTATGTTAAATATCGTTACTTATATAAAGTACTCTTTTGAGTGCTAATTGTTTGAGCCTAAACGGAAAGTATAAACAAAAATTAAAGTGTTTGTTTTCAGATACAAAAGTACAAGCTTGTCTCCTTTTTTACCCTATCTTCGTTTCTTTCATTCTTCACTAAGTAGTATCTTACCGACGATTATCCCAAATCGGCAACGAATTACCAGTTGAACTAAAAAAATCGAAAGTATTCAAGCATTCAGTGCGAGAATTCAGAATAATCGTTTAGTTTTATGAGATAATTTATCCCAAAATAAACATTCTATAAAGAATTATGACTAATCAATCAACCCAAAGTAATCAATCTGCTCTCTACACACTGATGACAGTGTGGTTTTTTTGGAGTTTCGTTGCCGCTTCAAACGGTATTTTAATTCCTCTTTTTAAAGATAAATTTGAATTACAACAGTGGCAAGCTCAGTTAGTTGACTTTGCTTTTTATGCAGCTTATTTTGTAGGCTCTATTTTATATTTTGTTGTTTCTGGATTCATCAAAGGAGATATTTTAAATAAAATTGGATACAAAAATGGTATCATTTATGGGCTATTGATTTCAGCGGTTGGTACGCTTTTATTTTTCCCAGCAGCCGAATTAAAATCCTTTCCAATCTTACTTGCAGCCTTGTTTATTGTAGGCTTAGGGTTTTCTCTTCAACAAACAGCTACACAACCTTTCATGATTGCACTAGGCGACCCAGCAACAGGTGCTCAACGTATCAACCTTGGTGGTGCTGTCAATAACTTAGGTGGAACAATTGGACCAGCTCTAATTTCATTTGCCATCTTTGGTTCAACTTCTGCTGATGCTGCTAAAAATGCTTCTATTGATTCTGTAAAAGCACCTTATTTAATTCTAGGGGCTGTATTTGCCATCTTTGCCCTTTTCTTCAAAATGTCAAAACTTCCTCGTATCACAAACGAAGAAGAAGTAGAAATCGGAACTGGTGCTTTAAAATACCCTCAATTGGTTTGGGGTATGACTGCCATTTTTGTTTATGTAGGTGTTGAAGTAACCGTAGGTAGCAACTTAGGGGAATATTTGAAAGTAACTGAAAACTTAGATTCATCTCAAATTGCAAAATATGTTTCTTTGTTCTGGGGAAGTATGATGGTGGGTCGCTGGACAGCTTCTATCGGTAACTTTGAAATGAAACAATCGACTAAACAAATCCTTTCGGTTATTGTTCCGCTTGTAGCATTTGCAATTGTATTAGGTGTGAATAAATTAGGGGGAAGTGAAATCGATGACTTACTTCCTTACGTTTTCTGTGTATTTATGATGATTGCAGCTTTCTTCGTAACGAAAGAAAAGCCTGTAAGAACACTGTTAATATACACAGCTCTTGGGGTAGTTACTTCTATCGCTGGGGTAGTATTAACAGGTAAAATAGCTCTTTTCTTGTTAATCAGTGGCGGATTATTCTGTTCTGTATTATGGCCATGTATCTTCTCTTTGGGAACTGCTGGTCTAGGAAAATATACCAACCAAGGTTCGGCTTTCTTAATCATGATGATTTTAGGAGGAGCGGTATTACCTGTTGTTCAGGGAGTAATTGCTGACAAAGTGGGTATCCAGTTATCGTATTTACTAGCAACTGCTTGTTTTGCCTACTTATTCTTCTTTGGTATCTCAGTACAAAAGTCTCTTCAAAAACAAGGTATTGACTTTGATAAAGAAGTGGTAAAAGGAGGTAAATCTGGCCACTAAAATAACATGAACCTACCTTATCAAAAAATAGGACATGGTACAGAAATCCTGCTCGCCTTTCATGGGATTGGGCAGGATTTCTCTGCTTTTAAAGACTTTGCCATTACCTTTCGGGAGCGTTATACAACGCTACTCTTTGATTTACCTTTCCATGGAGAAAATCAACACTACACACTCGGTAGTTGGATTAAACACGAACAGTTAGCTCAATGTCTTGAGAACGTCTTTCTGCGTGAAGGTATTGATCGATTTTCTGTCATTGGTTTTAGCATGGGTGGACGCTTTGCTCTGAGTGCAGCTAATAGCTTCGCTCATCGCCTTATACAACTTATCCTAATCGCTCCTGATGGCGTTGAAGAACATCCATTATTTACCTTTGCGACTCGCTGGAAATTTAGCCGTTTTTTATTCAAGAAAGTTATTTTACACCCTAATTTGATGAATAAAGGTAGTAACCTTCTGGTTTCCTTAAAAGTCTTAAATCCGAGTGTTCAACGATTTTCACTAATCATGCTTGACACACCAGCTAAGAAAAGGCAAATTCTTGCTTCTTGGATTGCGTTTAGAGCCTTGAAGAGAGAAAAAGTACTTATCGAAAAACTCAATCAATATGCTATTAAAACAAGTATTTTTATTGGACGTTTTGACAAACTTCTCCCACTTACCAAAGTAAAAAGCTTTCACCAGCAATTATCTCATAGTCGTCTCATTTTACTAGACTCTGGGCATACCCGCATGATTGAGCACACAACGAATTACTTTCTATGCAAAAAATAACAATTATACATACATTAAAAAACCAGTCATTTGGGTGACTTTTATTAATATTGGTATAATATGAGTATTTATACTCTTTTGTTTTGACTACTTTTGTACCAGTAGAATAGATAGTCGGCCACTAATCGATTTACACACATCTTCCTTTACTTAGAAAGATAGTAGGCAATAATGATTATTCATGTTGCCCAAAGAGCCTTTACATAATCCTTATCAAGTAGTTGCTACACGTCAATAAAAAGGTTCTATTTTAGATTCCTTTTTATTGACCATTTTTATCTCACATTCTCCTTGTATCTTGTTCACAGCCAATAATGGTATGCAACGAATTATCTTCCAAAACGTTTTTTTGATATTCCTAAATTTGATATATGTATCATTGATGACAATAAAACTGAGTGGACTGTGTTAGTTGCGAACATTCGAGAAGCAATCATACAAGCATTTCTTTCAGATTAACTAATCTCAAGCTATGGCAAGTAAAGGGCATTTTCGATAGGTATTTGAACTTCGCTTTGTGAGGTGCATAGGACTGAGAACAAGTCCTATTTTGGGTAGCAACAGTATCATTAGGCTTATAAAACAAAAAAGTCTTTCAGGAATCTGAAAGACTTTTTTTGTGGAAAAAGGCGGACTCGAACCGCCGACACACGGATTTTCAGTCCGATGCTCTACCAACTGAGCTATTTCTCCAGCTTACTTAAACCCGATGCGTCATTCGGGAGTGCAAATTTGATAATTTAATTTTAAAAAATCAAATTTTACCAGCAGATTTCTTTCATTTTTAGAAAACAAAAATATTACTACTTCATATTCAAGCAATTATAATTCTTAAAAAACACGACATATAGACTTTTCAAATGTCTAATACTAGTTACAAAGCAACTGTAGATTAAATTAACCGTATGCTTGCATAATAATTTAAAAAGAAAGATATTTACATAGTACTATTTTACTCAGGAATAATCAAACTAAAATCTGGATTTGCCATGTACATTTTACAACAGATTAGCTTTGCTCTCCTTTTAGCTACCGCAGGATATTTAATCAGTCAAAGAATCACTACGATTAAACAAACTATTCAGCTAGGGAAGCCTTTAGATAGAACAGACGAACCCTCTATACGTTTACAAACGATGTTACGTATCGCATTCGGACAGAAAAAGATGTTTGACAGACCTATCGTAGGATTATTACATTTTGTCGTCTATGCAGGTTTTCTCCTCATTAATATAGAAGTCTTAGAAATCATTTTAGATGGTTTGTTGGGTACACATCGCCTTTTTGCCCCATTGTTGGGAGAATCCTACCCAATCTTCATCTCGTTTTTTGAGGCTCTAGCTTTGGGCGTTATTTTCGTTTGCATTGTTTTTCTTATTCGTAGGAATATAACGCATGTTAATCGCTTACAAGCAGATAGTCACCGAGAATTAAAAGGGTTTCCTAGCTTAGATGCCAACATTATCCTCGTCTCAGAAATTGTATTAATGCTGGCCTTACTTAGTATGAATGCCACTGATAGTATTTTGCAAGAAAGAGGAAGTGAGCATTATCACTTTGTTGGAACATTTACTTTCAGCGAATACTTCAAACCATTGTTTTCAACTTGGACAAACACGTCTTTAGTCATCTATGAACGTATTACTTGGTGGTTTCACATCGTAGGAATTTTAGGCTTTGCAATCTATGTGAGTTATTCCAAACATCTGCATATTTTCTTAGCCTTTCCAAACACGTATTTTGCCAATCTGAATCCTGTGGGAGAAATGCCCAATATGCCTGAAGTAACCAAAGAAGTAAACATTATGCTAGGTTTAGTAGAAGCAAGCCCAGCAGAAGGAGAGGAAATACCTCGCTTTGGAGCGAAAGATATAATGGATTTGACTTGGAAAAACTTAATGGATGCCTACTCGTGTACTGAATGTGGAAGATGCACCTCTCAGTGTCCTGCAAATTTGACAGGCAAAGCTTTATCTCCTCGTAAAATCATGATGGATACCAGAGACCGTTTGGAAGAAGTAGGAGCCAATTTACGGGCTAATAAGGGAGTATTTGTAGATGACGGCAAATCGCTCTATGGTGATTACATCAGTGCGGAAGAGTTAAGGGCTTGTACCACCTGTAACGCTTGTGTACAGGAGTGCCCCATTCTGATTTCTCCCTTAGATATCATTGTTTCATTAAGACGTTATCAGATTATGGAAGAATCGAATGCTCCAAGTTCGTGGAATGCGATGTTTTCCAATATTGAGAATAACCAAGCACCTTGGAAATTTGCCTCTTCAGATCGTTTTAACTGGGCAGATGGAATTCAAGAATAGCTAGACACAATAATTCCCGAGTTTTTATAAAACTCGGGAATTATGCATCACCCCTTATTTACCTATTAATCAAATCTTCAAACGAAAAAATACGCTTATGATTTTTTACGAATAAACGCCTCCTGAGATAAAATTCTGCAAGTGGCTAATCGTATTTTTTTGATCATCAATGATAAAACGTACTAAGTCTCCCATCGATACTAATCCGACGACATTTTCCTCTACCAAGACAGGCAAATAGCGAATATGTTTTGCAGACATGATAGCCATACACGTTTCGATTGAATCGTTTAGTGACACACTAGTAGGTTGTGTCTGCATGATTTCTGCGATAGAAGTATCATGTGAATTTTTACCTAACAATGCCACTTTACGTGCATAATCTCGTTCTGTTAATAACCCTGCGTATTTGCCATTTTGGCTCACAATCAACGCTCCGAAATCATTGCTTATCATAATTTCAAGAGCTTCATACACTGTCTTCGACGATTCAATCGTTTTTACAGCACTTCCTTTTAGAAGTAATAATTGGGAAACTTTCTTCATAGTCTTACCATTTGTATTTCATTATTTAAGTTATAAATAATATTTCAAAAATACAAATTAAAGACTATTATTTTCCTCCCACTAAAACAGTCGTCATTGAGTCTACATTTAAGTATTTTGTTGCAATCTCTTGTATATCTACGGCTGTAATACTATTAATTCGTTCAACATAATTATCATAATAATCTAAAGGTAAATTTTCTGATAAAATTATTTTATAACGATCTGAAATTTCAAAAGGAGTATTCAAAGAACCCGCAAATGAACCAATCATATAGTTCTTTACGACCTGTAATTCTTCTTCGCCAACCAATTCTGTTTGCAAACGTTCTAATTCAACATGAATTTCGTGTATTGTTTGCTCTGTAAACTCTCGTTTAGTATCAGTACCCAAAATAAAGTAGCCTCCGTGGACTAATGATACCAAGTTAGATGAAATCCCATACGTATATCCTTTGTCTTCACGGATATTTTTCATCAATCTAGAGCCAAAATACCCACCAAAGATTTCATTAACTAATAACATTTTAAAGTAGTCTGGATTACCTCGTTGAATGAGCTGTTTTCCCATGCGAATTGACGTTTGGAGAGCTCCTTCTTTTTCGATAGAAATACGAGAACTAGCTTGCAGAGAAACTTGTTCTTGCGATTTAACAGGAACAATCTGTAGCTTTTCTTGACCAAAGTATTTATCAATTAACTTAATCTCTGTGTCTCCTACTTGGCCAGATAGGAAAATCCGATACTGTTTTCCTTTCCAATACGACTCATAAAAAGCGAGCACGACCTCTCGGTCTATACTCGCAATACCTGTTTCTGAAAGTGGGTTTCCATAAGGATGATGTACACCAAAAATCGCCTTTCGTACCTCTTGACCAGCTACAAAAGCCGTTTTTTCTTGATTAACTTTTAGGCTTTGGTGTTGTATTTTCTTTAAGGTTTCTAGCTCTCGCTCAGGTATCACCGAATCTGTCAAAATTTCTTTAATCAGAGGCAATAGCGTTGGTAAGTGCTTTGTCAGTCCATAAAGCGTAAAATTGGCTCTGTCTAACCCATGGCCAAACTCGACGAATGCCCCATACTGATCAAAAAACTCACTAATCTGATTAGAGGAATGTTTAGAAGTTCCTTCATTTAGCATTTTAGAAGTAAATAAAGAAACCCCTTGCTGAGTATCATACCATGCCCCTGCTTCAAAGACAATTTCAAGTCTAACCACAGGTTGTTCTCCTACATTAACCACATGCAGAGGAGTACCATTAGTAAGAGCCATGGTGTGAATAGGAGGGATAACTACTTTTTGGATTGTCTGAAAGTCTGGACTGGTGGTTCTATTTAATGTCATATTGTTATGGATATAAACGATGTTAGCAATGTCATGCACACTTGCGAAAGTAATCTCAAAATAGGTATAAATATTGAAATAAAGTCTAATCCTGTTGCTAAAGGTACACAAGTTGACTCCCTATAATACTAGAAAAGTGACACCTCTTTCGAAATGTCACTTTTCTCAAACTGTGTTATGTCTTTTAACTAGTTAGCTCCTAGCCCTGCACCACTGTTAAAATTAGCATGTAGCGATAGGCGAAGCGTCTGTGCTAACGGGCTTCCTCCCGTTGTTGGAATTAAATAAGCGAAGTCAATGCCATATTTTTTATCGACTTTCACCCCAAAACCTGCTGTTAAGTAGCTGTTTTCGCTTTTTTCAGCCGAACCATAGCGGTATCCTAAACGAGCAGCAAACATATCGTTATAAAGATATTCAGCACCCGTTGAAAGGGTTACTTCTTTTAGTTCTTCACTAAATCCACCTGGAGCATCACTGAAAGAGCCTAAGATAGCACCGATGGCATTGTTTACCGTTCTTAGTGCTCCATTTGCTCCTCTTGGAGTTGGAACCATTAATTTGTTTACGTCCACTGTTAACGTTAACTTATTATGTTGGTCAATGTTATTAGTAGCGGCAAAACCTGCTTTAAAGTTTGTTGGAATAAAGTTAGATTCTGTTCCACCATAAGAAACACGGCCTGAGATGTTCTGAATCATAACCCCCCAGTTTGTACTCCAGTTTTTATCTCCTTTTGAAGTATGGAACAAGCCTAAATCAGCCGCTACAGTTGAGGCAGGTGTTGCTGTAAAGCTTCCTGTTGAACTTGTAACTGTACCTTCAAACAATGAAGAGTTGATATATTTGATATTTAAGCCTAAGCCTAATTTTTCAGACAACTTTCTTGAGTAAGAAACCGAAATAGCATAATCTTTAGAGTTAAATGTCCCTAATGAGTTACCACTGATATCTGTTTTTTGGAATAGCCCCATATCAAAATAATGAATGGAAGCACCAATTGCCTGATTGTTCTTAATTTTCTTGTAAAAGCTAGCATTCAACAATGCCATATCGTTTACAAGTTGACGCAACCATGGAGTATAAGAAAGAGACACGCCCATATCTTTACCAGCAAAAGGAAGTTTCCCTGGGTTCCAGAAAATAGCATTGGCATCACCATCTTGTGAAGAAAGTGCAACCCCTGCATCCCCCATTGCCGCTGAACGAGCATCTGGTGTAAGAACCAACGACTGAATTGTTGGCGAAGGAACATTATTCTGTGCCAATAAAGCAGTTGAGGATATTGTTAATCCAAGCATCAAAGACGCTGCAAAAGCGTTTGTAACTTTTCTAATCATTGTTTTTAAGGTTAAAGTTTCTCGGACGAGGTATATCAAAAGTAATACATTAATAACTTTTTCAATAGAGATTACCTAAAAATCCTTCACTTAAATTATTTAATGAACATCAATTTACCATCTCCCGACTTCCTATAGGTTGTTGTCAAAGACTGTACAAAAATACGATAAAAGTAAATACCTCTTACAAATGTGGAAGAATCTTCCGTTAAATCTAATATAATTTCTTGACAAGGAGATGTTACTTGGTATAAATAGCTACTTTGTTCCTTTATCAGATGCCCTAGACTATCATAAATACGCAATGAAACTAGAAAATTATCACCTTCTCGCTCGTGCTCAAAACTAAAGGTGGTTGTCTGAGATACAGGATTGGGATAACAATATACATTTTTTAAACTGGTACTCGCTGTAGTATTGACCTCAAAAGTCAACGTTACTTCCCTAGAATTATTATATGTGTCCCATGCTTTTATTTTTAACGTATGCTTTCCTTCTGTCAAATTAGCCATTAAATACTTAATGACACCACTTGAATACGTTCCATCTTTGGCTATATAATAGTCCGTTAGATTTAGTTGGAGTGTATCATCAAGTGTTAGCATTATTTGGTGTCCTAAGCCTTGATTCGACAAATTAATTCCGTGTGCATCACTCAATTCGACTACTAAGATAGGGGAAGAAGTGTTAATAACAGAACTTGTTTCTTGATTATTTATGGAAAGTCTTATTTTAGGTGCAATTGTATCTATTTCAGTACTTGTTACCGCTCCGCCAACTATTGGAAGAATGCCTCCTGCGGCACTCGTTCCTGAAAGTGAATCAGAGACAAACACGACAATTTTACCTTTTCCGTACTGATAATCAAGGTCTTTTGGCAAAACAAAGGTAGAAGAAAATTCTCCATTTTTAACGCTTATCGCTCCCTGAAATAGTACATTGCTATAGTCTTGATACGTGAAAGGAGTCCCTACATTGCCTAAGGTTCGCAATTGTTTCTCTTTATCATAAGCAATAATCGTTCCTTTTCCTGTAAAATCGCTTCTTTTATTTCCAGTGAAGCGATCTTTTATTTCTCCTTTAATTCGGACTTGACTTTGAGCCCTTAAGGTATCAGCCAGTTCTACTTTTTTTTCATTAATTGTTGTAAAAACTACCTCTACTGTAGGATAATTTAACTGCATAGAAGGATCTCCTAAAAGTGTAAAGTTACGATTCACAACCCCCACTAAACTATTATTTTTGGTGTAAACCAAAATATCCCCTAAACGAGGCATTGCATTGTTAATAGGCTTAAAAAGTGCTCTATAAAAAGCATCGTTAATCACATGATTGGAGCTTTGATAGACAGGCCTTGTGGTAGTCAATAAAGCGATTGCACCACCTTGTTTATTCAGCATTGATAATTCTGCCCCTGACACTTGATTAGGGTCGTCAAAACGTCCAAACTGGCAGGTAGCTGTTAGCATCAAAGGCATATTATTGTAATTAGTCCACTTCACAATATCACCCGAAGTGACAATTTGCTCTTCTGACCAACCAGATTCCGAACCGTGTCCATTATAATTTACAATTAAAGCTCCATTTTTAAAGGTTTGATTAATCGCTGCATTTGCCGCAGGAGAACGCCGTCCCTCTGCCAATGATACTGTTGGATAAGCATCTACATAGATTTTATCCGTCTTAAAGGAAGGCATAGCCGTGTTGATTTGTTCTGCAAAACCTTGTGCATCTTCCTGATGAATATTATTATCTCCATCATCCGCTACAAAAGTAATCTTGCGTTGCCATTCCCCTTTTGTCGTTGCGATATCAGCATAATGAATCAACTTATTGACAACATTACGAGCCTCCTGAAGCGTCTTAACGGGTAATCGACCAATACCTATTTCGAGGGTATGATTACCGATGTCACTTTCAAGCCATTCTCCTTCTTCATTTTCTAAAAAACCAAAGTAATCATCCGACGCATAACTATTGATGGGATGTAATGATTCTATACTTTGATAACTCGGCAGGTAGCTATCTTTGGTTTCTTCTCCAATAACGTTGCTTCTCTTTTTATAATCGTAAGAGGCATCACCAAATAGTAAGAGGTATTTCAAACGAGTCGGATTTTTGTCGTACAGGTACTTGACAAAATCTCGAATTGCCGTAATATCTTGTTTTCCAGAAGAAAATTCGTTGTAGATTTCTTGAGAAGAAACCACTGACACGGTTAGGTTATCATGTTGCTTTCTAAAAGCTGCTAAACGATTCGCTTCGATACGAAATCGCTCAGCACAAACGAGTATCATATCGGGAGTATTGAGGCCGTGTACGTTCTGGTTTGCTATGGCCTGCACACTTACTGGCTTCTCTGTATTTTGGTTAAAAACGACATACTCTTTGAGGCTATTCCCTTGTGCACCAAAAGACGCTAGTGCATTTTGCACCACTAACGTTTGCTTAACAGGTATCAGGGGATTGGTAATATCCCAAACAGCTAATCCTTCTACCGCATTGGAAATCTGATACGTTACATTCGTTGAGGCTAAGCTTTCAACAGCCCTAAATTGAAAGTAACTGTTATTCCACTGTAATTTTCGTTTTGTATTAATGGTAAGATAATTAAGATAGCCATAACCACTACTAAGCCCTTGCTTATCGTGCACAATCCCTATTTTTAGGTTATTGCTTCCATCACTGAGTGCGGAAAAGCTTTGGGTGGATAATTTCCCTTTATAATCGTATTGATAGCTAGAAGTACTCTCTATTGTTTGAGAACCTAAGGGCTGACTATTGAGGGTAAGCACACAAGTAGATGGAACTGTCACATTGGCAACTACAGCAGATTTAATCGAAATAGGCGTATTGGCGATAATACCCGTAACATCAAACGAGAACGACTGCTGAGCACTACTCAAATATTCTCCAAACCATTCTCTACCTGAACCTGCAAAAGGAGCTTGAGCTAATATATTTTTTTGGTCA
>JALRIJ010000259.1 GCA_023255485.1 Flectobacillus sp. | reverse complement strand
CTGTGCCTTCGTAGGGTCTTCTAAAATTAAAGCTCTGATACTATTGAGAGCGTTAAACATAAAATGAGGGTTCATTTGAGCTCTCAAGACCTTCGATTCAGTTTCTCGAACCGACGATTCGAGTTTCAATTTTTCAACCTCTATTTCCGACTTTCGCTCAAAATAATGCGACGCATAGTAAAAGAGCGTCCAAATCATCAGCGGTTTAATGAAGAAGAAAATATACTGGAGCACAAAAAAAGGCGACCAGAAATTGACATGTTCTTGGTCTTTTAGCAGATAAGCATCAATCGGTAAATTGACAAAGACCATCAAAATAGACATTAAGAAAACCGCCCCTATAATCCGAGGAATAACCAAATTGATAGGCATTTCCACCCAACCAAATCGGCGAATAATTTTTCTAAATTTATGGGTTAATACAATCGCTAAAACGGTATCAATGATGGTTAAAATAAACCAGTCTATCGACCAACCGTAATTATTAACGTAGATAAGTGCTTCATTTGCTAACCACGACAACCAGCCGAGGGTTTGCAACATCCAATACAACTTTGCTCTTGACATACATACTAGGATAAACTTAATTAAGCATTAGGATTGCTCACAAGTTAGTAAAAGAAAGAAAAAGAAAGGTCGAAAAATAACTAAGTGGAAAAACTACAGGATAAGTGGTTTGTAACCTAGTCGAAAATAAAACAGTAGTCAATAAACGATAAAAATCGTCTACTGACTACTGTCATGATCTTTTATGTATTATCCTTCGAATTCCTCTAAACCAAACAAGTGTGATACATCACATTCCAGCTCGGCAAAAAACTTCTGCGTTTCGTAATCGTATATCAATTTATAGAGACATAAGTTGGCATGTGGAAAGCTATCCATCTCATGCAGAGGACGTTCCAAAAGCATGGTAAGTAAAATGCGTATAGCTCTACCGTGCATTGCAACCAAAATAACTTCTTCTTCTGGGCGAGCTAAAATCAGGTCAAATACAGGTTTTTGACGGTTGATTACATCTTGTGGACTTTCTCCACCTTCAGCAGGCATCGTGGTATTGCCTGCCACCCAATTATCAATCAAGTTAGCATAGTACGAATCATCTTTGCTGTTCGGAATTTTGCCCTCACGAATTCCCCAACTAATTTCATTCAAGCCTGCATGTTGCTCCCACTCGAGACCATCTTCTATAAATCCTTTAACCGACTGATGTGTTCTCTTTAAAGCCGAGGTATAAACTTTATGAAAAGGTAAATGTTTATAAGCCTCGTAAAAAGCGGCTGCTTGAGCCTGTCCCAACTCATTTAGGTCAGAATCAATCCCACTGCCTTGTACCACTCCTTGGCGATTACACGCCGTTTCTCCGTGACGAATTAAATATATTACTTTTTTTGTTGGTTTATCTCCCTGATTATTAGCCATAAGTTCAATGGTATTAGTATGAAATTTTACGCAAAAGTAAGGTTTTTAAACTACACTATTTCTTCATTTGAAACGCTAATTTGAAAAAACACGTATTTTATGGTTTCTATCTCTTAAATTTTATATCTTTGAACATTCTCACGAATGATATCCTTATCTTAGAAAAGACATCAACCATCTAAACAATGCTTGATGCTCCGTCATTTACTTACTTGCAACCCAAAGCCTAAGTGTGTCCAAGTAGTTAAATTGTCGTCTAAAATGTATGCACTCATTCTCTCATTCAACAGCAGAATGTTATTGGTAACTTTTGTATTATTAACCACTTAAAAAACAGTACATTAACTTATTATCGACTGATGATAAGGCAATTATTGTTATTTAAAACTGGATAATGAATCAAAAACAAGTAACATTTAAGACTAGTATTCACAATGATTAACACGAGCTATACGCTAGAGGAGTTAAACAAATTTGGGCAGCATGGTTTAGCTGGCCTTGTTGGTATTGAGTTTATCGCCATTGAAACAGATTGCCTTACGGCAAAAATGCCTGTCGATAAACGCACTCAACAGCCTTTTGGATTGTTACATGGAGGAGCTTCTGCGGTATTGGCAGAAACTGTCGGAAGTGTCGCTTCTTGGCTCTGTTTAGAAGACCCTAGTAAACAAGTAGCTGTTGGCGTAGAAATCAATGCGAATCACCTAAAGTCGGCTCGTGATGGCTACGTGTATGCCAAATGTACGCCTTTACGTTTGGGACGAAACACGCACGTATGGGACATCCGTATTAGCAACGAACAAGGTGAACTCGTTTGTGTGAGCAGGTTGACAACCATGATTATTAATAAGAAATAAGTACCCAACAATAACCCTAACAAGTAAAATAACCCTAGTGCTATGTAACATAATTGGAAACATTATGTTACTATTTTAAAAAGAAGATTTCTCCATTTTATTCTTGTCAGCAATGCAATTGTCGAACAACAGAATGGGGAACATTTTCAGTTATTACGACCCCATAAAAAAACTATTAAAACTAAAAGCGTATTTGATACGCATGTAAAGAGTATGACTCCGTATTTGGAAAATCATGTTTCTGCCAGACATCAGACCGTCGATGTGCTCTGGCATGGAGCTGTCATGGAGGGACATCCCGTGGCATTATGGAGACTTCCTAGTACAACTGAAAAGCAATTATTGATTGATTTTTCTAGTAATGTCTCCAGAACAAAAATTGATTTAGAAGAACTTCCCTCTGGCTTTGCTATAAGCCCATTTGAAGGAGAATCGTTGTTTCTAAAGGCTGATTTGTATTACTGTTTTTCTGCTGAGCACGAAAATCAGGCTGCTATTTATACCAACACGATGGAAGCTGAAGCTTTCGAGAAAAAGTGCTTGGAGCATTGGGATGAAAAAGAATTCTTTACACAAGAATTGAGCCCTATTGTGGCTACAAAGAAAAAAGAAAAGGCATACCCCAGTTTCCCTTCGCTGTATGATGAAGAAACATTTGGGGAAATGGTCAAGCAAGCCGTAACGGATATTGAGCAAGGAAGAATGCAAAAGGTAGTACTGTCTCGTACCAAAGAGATTACGCTACCCGATAATTTTGAATTGATTGAGGCATTCAATAAGTTATGCGATGCCTATCCTGATGCGTTTGTTTCGTTGGTGTACTTGCCAGAAACAAATGAAATATGGATGGGAGCAACTCCTGAAACGCTCATCAGTGTGGATAAAGAGGGTATCTTCAAAACCATGTCATTGGCAGGGACACAGTCTGCTTTGGATGAAAAAGGTAATTTTATCGCTCCTGTTGATATTCGTTGGTCGCATAAGGAAATTGAAGAACAAGCTTTTGTAAGCCGTTATATCATCGGTTGCTTTAAGAAAATTCGCTTGCGTGAGTATTATGAAAGTGGCCCCAAAACGGTAAGAGCTGGAAATTTAATGCACTTGCGTTCGGATTTCAAAGTGGATGTTCATGAGGTTAATCTCCCACAATTAGGCACCGTTATGACGGGTTTATTACACCCTACTTCTGCTGTTTGTGGAATGCCTAAAAAACCTGCGATTGATTTTATTGCAGGACACGAAATGCACGATAGAGAGTTTTATAGTGGCTTTTTAGGCCCTGTAAATATTAACCAAGAAACGTCCTTGTTCGTTAATCTGAGAACGATGAAGATTCAAGGAAATGAGGCAACTTTATTTGCTGGTTGTGGTATTACCACCGATTCTGACCCTGTAAAGGAATGGAAAGAAACCGAGATGAAGTGTCAAACGTTATTGCGAGTAATCTTATAATCTAGCTATCAACCCTTTATAAGAAAAATAAACATCCATTTAGTTGGAGTACATACCTAGAGCTCTGTTTTCTTTGAAAAGAAGACGGAGCTCTTCGTATTTAGAAGGAAACCTCTTGAATTACCCATTGTTTCGCCACTATTCCATCTTCAATTTTGGGCATCCAGTTGGGGCCTTCTTTGATTATTTTTAAGGCAGCCTCATCGAGTTCTTTAGTGACTGAGGTCAAAATTGTAAAATGGCTCAATGTTCCGTCTTTATTTACCCGAAACTTCACTTTTACAATTCCCTTTAGTTTTGTTTCCTCCGCTACTAGACGAGCATTTTTTTCTATGTAGTAGGTATAATCCTCTGGACTTACGGTAGGTTGTGCATCATGGTTAGTAGGGTCGTATTGCCATCCCTTCAATTTCTTAGGATTTACCATAAACACCCTCGATTTGGGCATTTGACCGTCATACATAATGAAAGCGGAACTCGTTTCGATGGCCGAACGAGAAAAATGATCATCGTCCTCCCCCCGTTCTTTACTATTCTTTTTCATTTCAACAGAAGCTTTTGGTAAAGCAATAGCAGATTTCATTGCCAACGTTTCCGTTGCTTCTTTAGAAGGCATTAGACTATCCAAGTACAAGGAATAAGAAGGCGTAATGCTCATGA
>JALRIJ010000258.1 GCA_023255485.1 Flectobacillus sp. | reverse complement strand
TATTAGAATTTCAATCTGTAAAAAACCTTATAGGTTTTGAAAACCTATAAGGTTTCGTTCCAAGAAGTTCTATTCTAGTCTATCACAATTCATGGTTCTATTTAAAATATTCACCTTATGCTGATTGCCAATCCGATATACGATACCGTTTTTAAGTTTTTGTTGGAAGACCTTCATGTGGCAAAACGTATCATATCAATTATCATTGGTGAAGAAATTATTGAACTGCAAGTAAATCCTCAAGAGCAATTTGCGAAGCATAATATGTATTTACGCATTATGTTTAGAGTGAATTTCACAGCGACAATCCGTACGAACAATGACAGTGAGAAGAAAGTATTAATTGAACTTCAAAAAAGTAAAAATGGATTTGATGTCATGCGTTTTCGCCATTGTTTGGGTGTAAATTACAGCAATCCAGACGAAGTTTCGGGCAAGAAAACCGTATTACCGATTCTGCCTATCTATTTTTTAGGTTTTCCACTTTCTATTCAGCGACCCGTATTAAAAGTAGGACGACAATATCAGGATTTATCTTCTGGCGAATTTATCAGTCAAAAAGATGATTTTATCGAGCAACTTAGCCATGACTGTTTTGTTGTTCAAATTCCTTCTCTTACCGAAAAAGCTCAAACCAAAATAGAACGAATTTTATCTATTTTTAATCAAAAATGGCTTTTCGACAAAGAGAAAAAATGGTTATTGCAATACGATGGCACAACCGAAGACGAAGATGTGCAACTGCTTTTAAAACGCTTATCCTTAGCCATTGAAACTCCCAATGTGAAAGAGCAAATACGAGTAGAAGAAACCTTTGATGAGTCGATGGACAGAGCTTTACGAGAAAAAGAAGAACTACTGGCTCAAAAGGAAGTTGAACTTGAACAGAAGGACATTGCCTTAGAACAGAAAGACATTGAATTGGAGCAGAAAGACATCAAGTTAGAACAACAAGAAGTTGAATTAGAGCAAACCAAAAACGAACTAGAAGCCTTACGCAAACAATTAGAGGCACTTAAAAATAAATAACCCATAAAGCCTTCTCAATCACGAAGGCTTTATTTATTTTCATCCATGACATACAATCTTATTACGATTCTTGGGCCAACGGCTTCTGGCAAAACCAAATTAGCCGTTCAGTTAGCAGCCCAATTACAAGGCGAAATTATCAGTGGCGATTCTCGGCAGGTATATCGAGGAATGGATATTGGTACGGGCAAAGATTTAAACGAATATCAAGTCAATAATCAACACATCCCCTATCACCTCATCGACATTGCGGAGGCAGGAGACAGCTATCATATTCATAAATTTCAAGAAGATTTTCAACTAGCTTTTGACGATATTCGTCAACGAAATAAACTACCCATTTTATGTGGCGGCTCAGGAATGTACTTGGAAGCGGTATTGAAGGGCTATCAATTAACCTCCATTCCGATTGATGAAGCAAATCGTGCTATTTTGGAAAGTAAAACCACGGTTGAATTACGAGCCATTTTTGATGCCTTACAAACACCCTATACAGCCCAAGCAGATACCTCAACCCGCAAAAGATTACTCAGAGCGATTGAAATCAATCGTTTTTTGATGGAAAACCCTGACCATGAAATTCCGAATAAAGCCGTACCTAATGCCCTTATTTTTGGATTAAATCCTGACTTAGAAGTCCGTAGAGAACGCATTACCAAACGCTTGCATGAGCGTTTACAAAATGGCATGATTGAGGAAGTGAAAACACTTTTAGATGCTGGAACACCTGCCGAAAAGCTTATTTTTTATGGGCTAGAATACAAATTTTTGACCCAGTATTTACAAGGAGAATTAAGCTATGACGTGATGGTTGAACGGTTAAACATCGCCATTCATCAGTTTGCAAAAAGGCAAATGACTTATTTCAGAAAAATGGAGAAAGATGGGCTCGAAATCCACTGGTTAAACAGCGAACTACCGTTTGATAAGTTATTTCAAGAAATCATGAATAAATTAGAAAATCAATAAAAAATAAAGAGTAAGTTTGAGCAATAATTAAGTGACCTCCTTCTATTAAACAACGTCTAAAATCTATACTGTAAAAAATAAAAATCTCGTAGAAACCATGTTTATTGCTCTTTTTTCTATTGCTGTTTTAGGTGCTGGGATTTACTTAGCATACACCGTTACTAACGACAAAACACCTTCAAAGAAATTTTTCAACTAAAGTATCTAGCCTCTCTAATTAGGAGCTAGATACCTAGTTTTATCCTTAATCTTCTGTTTCTAATACTTCCAATACATTCATCAAATCATCCATTTCTGAATACCCTGGACGTATTTCTTGCCCGCCCGACAAAGCAACTCCTTTTGCTGGAACTTGCTCTAATACTTCGTTGACATTGCTTTCTGTAATCCCAAAACCTACTAAAATAGGATATTTGAACGCCCACGCATCTAATAAGTTGACCGTAGCTTGGTCTAAATGAGCAAAATCGTCTGAACTTTCTACCAAAAACGTGTCCACCAAAGCCGCTGTACTTTGAAATAAAGCAGGAAGATTATCCGTTGCAAAGTCCACACGTAATATCAAGGGTAAACCCAATGCTTTTAACGACTCCAACACTTCAAAAGAAGCAACTTGAATATAATCGGGTTGAAAGTTTTCAACCATTTCACGAATTGCATCAACATCGGTTGAAGTGGTTTCCCCTACAATTTGCACACCTGCCAACCAGCCACGCATTTCTCTAAATTTTTCAACGGGAATTTCGTCCATTGAAAAACCTAATAAATCAACGCCCATTCCTGCACAGTAACGAGCATCGGATAGGTTATTTACCTTAGATATTTTAACTACAGTTTTTAACATATTTTTTGAGAAAATGAATTTCGGGAATATAATGATAATTTTTGAATGTTGGATTTTGGATTTAAGACACTAACCTAATACAAACATTACATTTCAACACAATCCAAAAGAATGCGACTGCGACAAATTTGAACAACAAAACTACTTCATCACCTCCACAGAACCAAAGCATTCAAAAGAATGTTGTAAATTGCAGTCATTTTTAAATTTTTAGGTATAACGGAGGACTTTGACTCCTCGCAGCAAAACAAACAATGAGTAAGCACGGAAGAATTTTAGTTGCCATGAGTGGCGGAATTGACAGTTCGGTAGCAGCCGTAATGTTACACGAAGAAGGCTACGAAGTAGTAGGAATGACCATGAAAACATGGGACTATGCGTCGTCGGGCGGAAATAAAAAAGAAACAGGTTGTTGTTCGTTAGACTCCATCAACGATGCCCGTAATATTGCCGTTGAACTGGGTTTCCCACACTATATTTTAGATATTAGAGAAGAATTTGGCGATGCTGTTATCGACCATTTCACAGGCGAATACTTAGAAGGTCGCACGCCTAACCCCTGTGTGATGTGTAATACGCACATCAAATGGGATGCCTTATTAAGACGTGCCGATAAATTAGACTGCGAGTTTATTGCTACAGGACATTATGCCCATGTACGTGAAGAAAATAATCGTCACGTCATCTCTAAAGGGGTGGATGTCTTGAAAGATCAAAGCTATGTACTTTGGGGGATTTCGCAAGAAAGCCTTGCCCGTACGAAATTGCCTTTGGGGCATTTAACTAAAGCAACCATTCGTGAAATGGCGGCAGAACGTGGCTTTATGGATTTAGTAACCAAATCGGAAAGTTATGAAATCTGTTTTGTGCCTGACAACGATTACCGTGGTTTCTTGAAACGCCGTGTAGATGGCTTAGAAGAACAAGTGAAAGGCGGCAACTTTGTAAGTCCAGAAGGTAAAATTCTAGGAAAACATGAAGGATATCCTTTCTATACAATCGGGCAACGTAAAGGATTGGGAATGGCTTTTGGCTACCCTGCTTATGTTACCGAAATCAGAAAAGAAACCAATGAGGTAGTGATTGGCGTAGAAAAAGATTTAGACCGTGATGGAATGGTCGTGAGCAAGTTGAACTTATCTAAATACGCCAGCATTGAGCAACCAATGGAGACCATTACGAAAGTACGTTATAAGGACAAAGGAACTGCCGCTACCATTGCACAAGATAATGGCAAAATTATCGTAAACTTCCACGATCAAGTATCGGGTATTGCCCCAGGACAAGCGGCTGTTTTCTACGAAGGCGATGACGTTATTGGCGGTGGCTGGATTATGAAATCGTTTAAACAAGATGCGACGACAGGGATTCATTTGCCAAATGTTAACTAATTGAATAGGTAGTAGGTCATAGGTTGGAGGTATACTAAGCGAAAAGCGATTTACGAAAAAGCGAATAGTTAAACTATTGTCTAGCAAATATTTAGGGGGCTACTCTTTTGCAAACCTCAATCGTTTGAGTATATAACCAAAATACCTTATACCTATGACCTACTACCT
>JALRIJ010000257.1 GCA_023255485.1 Flectobacillus sp. | reverse complement strand
GGGAAATTACTTTGGAATTATCAAAGACAATGCAGGCTGTTTTGGCGAGGTAACGGTTACGTTAACGGCAAAAGAAAATGTTTCGGCAGAATTAATCTCGAAAAAAGAACTCGTTTGTGCGGATAAATGCGACGCTATCCTCGAACTAGCGGTGAAGGGGGCAAACTCGCCTTATACGGTTCAGTGGTCTAATGGAGCAACAGGTTTGAAGAATAGCCAACTATGTGCGGGAACATATAGTGCTACCATCAAAACAACGAATGGTTGTGCTGTTAGTGTGGATAACATGAAATTGGATGCTCCTCAAGCCTTTAAAATGGAGGTATCGAACGACGTGGATATTTGTTCTGAATCAACTTTAGAAATCAATGCGGCCTCTAAAGTAGCACAAGGACTTAGCTATGTATGGACTTATCCAAACGGAACAAAAAACACAAATCCGATTGCTTCTATCAAAACGGCGGGAACGTATAAAATAGAGGTAGTCAATGCGAGTGGATGTTCGGCAAGTGATGAGTTTAAAGTAAATGTGCAGAATGTCATTACGGGAATCAATTTTACAGTGGCTTCACAAGGGCAGGTAGGCGAATCCATTTATGCGGTTAATTTATCGCCAACAAGTTTGGCTACTACATGGAATGTCATCGGCAGTGCAGACATCCTACAAAATGATAAGGCTATTTTAATGATTAAACCAACGGCGGAGGGAACGCTCAAAGTAGAACTAACAGCGACTGTGGGAACGTGTAAGGCCAATTTAGTAAAAAGCATTAGCATTGGTAAAGCAAGTACGGTGACTCCTAAAAGTACCCCAAAAGTGGAGTTAGAAAGCATTGACGATTTATTCTTAGTGTATCCAAATCCAAACGAAGGACATTTTGCCATAAAAGCAGATCCAAGTATGGAAGGAGAGGTGCAAATTAAGATTTATAATGCTAGCTTATCGGAGGTATTATATACGGAAACATTCGATACCGCTACGAAATCACAGATAGAAGTTACGATTCCAGAGGTGTTGAATAACCTACTTTATGTCGTGATTCAGTCTCAAAATAAGAAAACCGTGAAACGAGTATTAGTACGGCCGTAACAGATGAGTAGTTTCTTGATAATTCACAAGTGACAATAGTTAGATATACGTTGAAATATAACGATTTTGATATTAAAATTGATTCATTATTGAGACTTAGTAATTTATGAATCAAGTAGTTGAAAAATTATATTATCTTTCTTAACTTGACGATACGTTTATTTATAACGATAAAGAAATCAAAGAAACTAGGCATACGTAAACCGAAAAACTTTTTATTATTATGGCAATCACAAAACAATTTTTGAAATCAAAACCAGTTTGTAAAGTAACATTTTTAGTTCCTGCCGAAGATGTAAGCGGAGCGAAAGCCGTGAACGTTGTCGGAGAGTTTAACGACTGGGACGCATCTGCAACTGCTCTTAAAAAACAAAAAGACGGAACTTTTAAAGGAACGGTAGAATTGACAACAGGCAAGGAATATCAGTTCAGATATTTATTGGATAGCACTAATTGGGCAAATGATACAGAAGCTGATAAATACGTTTTGAACGGTATTTCAGCTGATGAAAATTCAGTGGTAGTCGTTTAGAAAAAAATAAGTTGAAATAGTAGAAATCCCGAAGGCCGTTCATGCAACCCTTCGGGATTTTTTTTCGTCTTTGTGGTAACGAAGTACTCAACCGAACGGATCATTTAAACAATATTAACTATATGAAAAAACAACTTAACTTATTCCTCTTATTGCTCCTAAGCGGAGGGTTTTGCATGGCTTGCTGGAAATCAGACAACCTGGAATCCCCGAGGGTATCGAATACTAAAACGGGCTATAAGCCTATTTATATTGCTACAGAGCTAGTCTATAAAGTGACAGTACAGTCGCCTCAAAAATTAAAAAATCCGGGGAAAATTTATATCAAGGATAATTATTTATTTGTCAACGAGGTTGGAAAAGGGATTCATGTCTTTGATAATACGGATAAAACGAAACCCGTTGCTTTATCATTTATCGCTATCCAAGGAAATATTGACATCGCTGTAAAAGGCACAACGCTCTATGCCGATAACCTAACAGATATGGTGGCTATTGATATATCAAATCCTGCAAATGCTCGGGTTGTTAAACGCTTACCTAGCACTTTTCCAAATGTCGTGAAAGCGTATCCTGATGTGATGGATACTTATTTTGAATGCGTTGACCCGAGCAAAGGGACAGTCGTTGGGTGGGAAAAGATAACTCTTGACCCTAATCACTTACCTGATTGTTTTCGCTATTAACTTTCAAGGCGATGCTTAACCTTAAAAACTCAAAATGATGAAAAAACTACAGCATATTTTTTTGGTATTGATAGCGAGCGTCTTAGGAATGCTCTATGCTTGTAAAGGCGTTTCTGAATCTCCTAGCAATGGAGGAGGAGGTAATGCTGGAATCGCAGGGTCTATGGCTCGATTTGCTATTGTCGAGAATGTCCTTTATACCGTGACAACTCAGAAACTAATGATTTTTGATATTAGTAACGAACAAAGTCCTGTTGCTAGAGGAGAAAAAGCTATTGGATTTAACATAGAAACAATATTTCCCTACAAAAATTATCTATTCCTTGGCTCGCAATCAGGAATGCAGATTTTTGATAACAGTAACCCGCTAGTTCCCACATGGATTTCTACTTATTCACACATTATGAGTTGTGACCCTGTGGTGGTGCAAGGACAATATGCCTATCTAACCTTACGAACGGCTTCTGCTTGCATGAGAGGGGCTAATCAGTTGGAAATTATAGATATTTCAAATCCTAAAGCTCCTAAATTAATCAATGTTATCAGCATGATTAATCCGCATGGTTTGGGAGTAGATGGAGATAAATTGTTTGTCTGCGAAGGAAATAATGGCTTAAAGGTCTTTGATATAAGCAATCCCGTAAGCCCTTTGTTACAACTAACGCTAAGTAACATAGAAACCTATGATGTAATCCCTAACAATAATGTTTTGATAGTCACAGGAAAAGGAGGGATTTCTCAATATGATTATTCAAAGAAAGGCGAACTTACTTTACTGAGTCAAATAGCCGTGGAGTAAACCTTATCTGTTTAACTTTTATATCACACTAAACTATGAAAAGATATTGTCTCATTGCCTACTTACTTACAGCCTTGTGTCCTTCTTTCGTTTGGGGGCAGTCGCCACTCAGTGACGTGGAAAAGCGTCCAGTATTGGTGTTGAAATTTGCTCCTTTATCGCTCATTGACATTAATCCTACCTATCAGGGAGCTGTGGAGTATTTTTTTTCGGATAAATATTCCCTCCAGCAAGAGGTCGGTTATGGTCACGAAAGATGGATGCCATTTTCTTGGGAAAAGAAAAACGATGAACAAACATGGCGTTTCCGAACGGAATTTCGGAAATATTTATCTCCCAAACACGGAATAAATAAATATCGAAATTATGTGGCTTACGAAGCAATGTATAAACACTTTACATATCCCATAAGCGAGACTGTAACTACCGCTCAAGTAGGATATTATCAAAATGTACATTATAACTACCAGTTTGTCCGAGATACCTACGCCGTACATATTAAGTTTGGACAAGAAGAAATACGAGCGTCTAACTTTGTGGTAGATGCTTACGCTGGAGCTGGCTTTCGTTGGTACAATGTTAGTAAAGTAGGCTCACATCCTTCCTCTAATGGAACAATAGATCGGTTTGAAACTATTTCTCCCATCCAAGAAGGATTGGTAAAAGCTATTAGCTTTTCTCTAGGCTTTAAAATCGGATTTGTTGCGAAAGCAAAGGCAAAATAATGAATTGGTAATAGGGTGTGTAAAAAGTGTGGCGTTTAAAGCATTTTGAGAGGTTCTTTATGATTTTATTTAGTCCTGAAATTTTATTGCTCAACCAAGTAATTTCATAAAGGCGCCTTTTGAAAACTATTATTTAGTAAAATAAAACGTCTCCTTTTAGCTTTAACCTAAGCTACGGTCGCCCATAAACTTTTGACTTTTTACACAACCTACTACCAATGACTTACTTTTTCTTCAAGGTACTCATATAGTCCACTAAGTCAACCAATTCTTGTTGGCTCATACCATCGGCTAAGCCTGTTGGCATCATCGAATTAGGTAATTGCTTCATGGATTTAACGGCACTCATTTTCAATTGTTGCGTTACGCCCCCAGGCATTTTTAAGACTAAGTCGGTTTCTGTTTTTGACGAAACAATACCTGTTAAAAGCGAACCATCTTTTAAGTGAACCGTCCAGCCTTCATAGCCAAAATTGATCCCTGCATCTGGATATAAAATAGCTAAATAATGTCCTTCTTTCGATAATTTAGACCCAATTTCAGAGAGTTTTGGCCCGAAATCAATGCCTTCCCCATTTACTTGG
>JALRIJ010000256.1 GCA_023255485.1 Flectobacillus sp. | reverse complement strand
AGAAGAACCGCAGTTATCCGTTACTTTTAAACGAGCATACAAAACGCCTGTATTCTGAAAGGTATAAGTCGTTCTGACTCCCGTGCTAGTACCGCCATCGCCAAAAGTCCATTCGTATTTGGTTAAATTTCCGTCCGAATCACTCGAAGCCGATGCGTCTAACGTAACCGTCAAAGGAGCTTTCCCCGTCGTATCTGAAATGGTAAATTTAGCAGAAGGCAAGCCATTTTCAGCAACCGAAGTATTGGGGGCGACACAGCGGTAGGTATCCGAAAAACGGATTTCATCTAATAGAAAATTAGCGGGGTCATAGTCGCCATAAACCCCAACACTTCTAAATCGGAAAGGCGTAGGCGTTGTTAGGGTCAAGGTTGGCGAAGAAGTTGGGCTACCCACACTGCCCAATGCACTTGGATTGATGTATAAATTAATCGTGGTGGCATTGGCTAAAAACTGAAATTGCATGACTACAAAAACGGGAGTTGTTGCGACGATTGGCACATTGGTTCGGTAGTAGGTATCATTCAACCGTAAAGTCCAATACCGCACCCCATTGACTGCTGAATTACTTGCTCCAAAATAACCAAACAACGCTCGCATATTAGACGGATAAGCAGCACCTTCATACCACGGCACATTGCTGTCGTGAAAACCCATCCAGACTTGTTCGTCGTTATTTAATTTTTTTTGAAACATAAAACTCGTCCAGAGCGTGGTATTCACAGCTGCAATCATTCCTCCTGAGACATAATTGGCTAAATTCCCTGTAGGACTCACGTCAATGGCTCGTCCAAAGCGTTTCCAATGATGTCCTCCTGCAAAGGCATTTCCATTGATTTTTAAGTCATTATAGTGAATCAAATTATTAGTTGCTTGATAGCCGTCGGCATCTTCGTTTTGAGTTTCCCATACGCCTGCCCAACCTGTGCCATCTACTTGATTCCGCATGGTTTGCCCCGTAGGATAATTGAAACCCTCGTATAAAATGGGTACGCATCCGCAATTGTTTTGAGCATGAAGCGATAAGGAAAAAAGAAGAAACGATATAAAAATGGAATATAAAAATGGCTGTGGCTTCATGAGTTTTATAAAGAAAGGATGTGTTTTTTCATATCTACAAAGATACACTTGTTGCTCAATAACAGTACTCATTTTTCTATCTGGGTAAAAATGAACAATTATTACTCCATTCCTCCTTCCCTGACGACCATTCATCCTAAAAATAAATAATTTCAACACAGTACTTTGCATCACATAGTACCTTTGTATATATTTGTATCAAGAAAAACAAAAGCCCCAGTGGCAATACAGATATGGATTTTGAAAATGCCAAAGTACAGATGCGAAAAGGGATTTTAGAGTTTTGCATCTTACACATTATTTCAAGAGGCGAAGTCTATGCCTCCGATATGCTTGAAGAACTAACCGCTGCAAAAATGATGGTCGTCGAAGGAACACTTTACCCCTTACTGACTCGCCTCAAAAACGCTGGACTGTTAGATTACAAATGGGTAGAATCCTCGTCAGGACCTCCTCGAAAATATTATATTTTGACCGAAAATGGTAAGCAATTTTTGGAACAAATGGAAGAAACATGGAACGACTTGCAAGGCTCTGTAAGTCAAATTATTTCAGATAGTTTAAAGGCTAATAACTAAGCTCAATCGTCACTAACATCATCATTCAAAACGCTTTCGCTCACGTCGGAAGCAACGCCAACCATGCAAAAGACTATTTCTATCAATATCGCAGGCATCGTTTTCTACATCGAAGAAGACGGCTACGACAAATTAAATGCTTACCTCAAAGGCATTCAGCAATACTTCTCTTCGTATGAAGGTTCAAAAGAAATTGTAGAAGACATTGAAGCACGTATTGCCGAAAAATTCTGGGACAAACAGAAAAAAGAAGGTAAACAAGCTATTTCTTTGAACGACGTAAATGAGTTGATTACCTCTATGGGGTCAATCTCCGACTTTGCAGCTATCGAAGAAGATGAAGATTTAGCAGGAAAATCTAGTACGAATTATTCTAACGCTTCACAAAAAGAAACGGAATCAACTTACAAAACACATGAATCTTTTGGAAGTAAAAAACTCTACCGTGACGAACGTCGTAAACTTCTAGGAGGTGTTTGTGCAGGACTCGCTCATAATTTCCACATCGACCCTCTTTGGATTCGTTTAGTCGTTTTGACCTTATTTTTGGGATTAAGCCCTATCACCGAATCAGGATTAAGTGGCGTTATTTTCATTATTTATGTGGCTTGTTGGATTGCCTTCCCTGCCAACTTGAGTTTAGAAGAAAATGACCATGTGAAGAAATTTTACCGTAACCCCGACCACAAAGTACTGGGCGGTGTCGTAAGTGGGGTAGCCTCTTATACAGGTTGGGATTTGGGCTTACTTCGCTTCTGCTTTGTGTTAGGTATTTTCTTTTTCGGAACAGGTATTATGCTGTATTTAATCCTCTGGTTGATTGCACCAGAAGCAAAAACCCTCACCGATAAAATGCAAATGACAGGTGAACCCATCACCCTAGAAAACATTGAATCAAATATTAAACGAGCGTTAAATACCGAAGATAAACCAGAGAACAATATTACTAAATTAGTCTTACTTCCTTTTAGAGTGCTCTCGCAAGTAATCGAAACGATTAGTCCTGCTACAGGATTTTTAGGCAAAATCATCCGTTTTTTTGCAGGTGGTCTGATGACATTTATCGCATTTGTGATGGTGGTGGCTCTTTGTATAGCCTTATTTGCAGGCTTAGCGGCCTTGGAAAATTCAGGATTAATCGTCATGGGGGATATTCCATTGAAAATGTTCACCAAAGATGTAAGTGATTTCTTAATTATTTCTATCTTTTTCCTACTTGTTACCCCATTCATTGCCTTGGGCATCTTGGGGGCAAGCATCCTCACAAAACGTCGTTTGATTAATTCAACCGTTTGGCAAAGTATCTTGGGAGTTTTTGTGATTAGCATATTCGCTACCATGACAGCAGGCTTAAAATATGCCGAAAACTTTAGCAAATCAGCAAGTATTGACCGTGTAGAAACCTTCAACTTTGGCACCAAAACACCTATATTTAAAATTAACCAACCGAGCGATGACGATGATAATGACAACCAAGCATTCAAGCCATCTATCGAACTAGTGGGTTATGACGGTTCTGAAATTAAATTAGAGGAAAGTTTCAAAGCCAATGGAAGCTCGAAAGTAGAAGCAGAAAATAATGCCAAAACAATTAAGTATAGCGTGATTCAAAAAGATTCGAGTTTGACCTTTGATGACCGCTTAGATTTTAAGGAAAATACCAAATTCCGTAAGCAACGCCTACGAATGAAAGTATTGATTCCTATTGAAAAACCCTTTGCGATGACCAAAGACTTTGCTTATTTCATCGAAAATATGCTTGATAGTCGTTATTTTGACGATGAAGTATTTAAAGGTTCTCTCTGGAAATTTACCAAAGACGGTAATCTTGTATGTATCAATAGAACACTTTCGGATGAAAATGATAATACGTCAGAAAACGATGATAACGACGAATTTCCAGACCATCTTTTCGTACAAAAATTACCTTTGACAGGTTTTGAAAATATCAAAGTTGACCTAGGAACAAGTGTTTCTAACGTCATTGTGCATGAAAGTCACGATTCGGAGAACGGCTATCAAGTGGCGATTGCAGGAGACCAAGCATCAGTCGATAAAATAAAAGCACGTGTAAAAGACGGCACGTTGGTTATTGAATTAGCAGACGGAGTTAAAGAAGCAGGAATCATCGAAATTCGGGTAACACTTCCCAAATTGGCCTCTATTAGTTTACCGAATGGCGTAGGAACATCTTACTTAAAAGATGTAGAAAACGATAAATTAAAAGTAGAATTAGGCGGAAATCAAGTCCTAAAAATCAATGGTAAAACCAACGAATTAGAAGCGAATCTGAAGGATGTCGCTAAATTGGAAGCCTACGATTTAGAAAGCCAACAAGCTAAAATACAAGCAAATAGCAACACAACGGCAGAAGTACAGGTAAATCAGCAACTGGATGCTAAATCAGACGATTTTGGACAAATTCGTTACCGTGGAGAACCAAATATAAACAAGAATATCTCTGGTAGTGGTATGGTTATCAAAGAAAATTAGACAGCCATGCAACCATTAAGACTACTGTTGCATCTACACTTCAGTAGTCTTTCATTTAAACATAAAACAGCAATCAACAAAACAATAGTACTATGAAACGTTCATTCTTCTTTTTGGCTATTATGGCCTTCATCAGCAATGTTACCTTCGCTCAATTTCAAAAAGAATTCAATGTGAGCAATTTTAACGGACTTGAAATTTCTAATGCTTTTGTAGTAGAAGTACATCAAGGAGCTAGTTTTAAAGTAGTCGCTCATGGGGAAAGCAAAGATGATTTAGCTAACCT
>JALRIJ010000255.1 GCA_023255485.1 Flectobacillus sp. | reverse complement strand
AGGCACGAGCGTTATGAGTAGGTTGGGAAATGATGGTGAATTTTTCTTGGTTAAAAACTTCTTTACATCTACGAATAGAGTCATACGTGCGGTAACCTGCATAGTCGAGCATCATCACACTTTCGGGTACGCCCAATTGCATTAATGCTTCTTTCATGTCAGCAGGCTCGTTATAAAAGATAGAATCGTGATTGCCACTTAATATCAAAAACTTCACTTTTCCTTCTTTATAAAGTAGTGCTGCGGCCTCCATGCGATACTTGAAAAATAAGTTGTCTTTTCTTCGAGCGACGAATTTACTTGTGCCTAATACTAAGGCAAAATCATTCGGAGGAAGTTCTTCTAATCGGTAATAGTTACGACTTTCAGTAGATAATACAATCCAAATATTACAGAGGAGGATAATCACAATCGCACTAAAACCCAAGGCGATAAGGCCTTTGATTAATCGTTTGATGATTGATATAGTCAATAACAACGATCTACGGGTTGATATGCGAAGTGCTCTGTTCAGGGTAATGAGGGTTTGAGTGAAGAAGGTATGTAAAAAGTGTAGAGTTTAACATTTAAAGCTTTTACACCAAATAATATTCTATTAAATGCCTGCTTTTAGCTTTAATCCGAGCGATGGTCGCTCATAAACTTTTGACTTTTTACATAACCTCTTATAATAATTTATTAAAACAAGCCTAGTTGGGCTGTCCCCGCTGAATCTTCGGCTTCAGAGTTGCTACTTACTTCGGGTTGTTCCGTTGGTACTTCTTCTACAGGTTTGGCAATTACTCTTGGTTCTAAGACTTTAATTCCTTGTACTTTATGGGTAGATAATTTAGCTCCTTGAGCCTTCCAGCCTCTTACTTCTGCCAATTCGTCAAGGCAAAGCTCCTCGGTTTCTACTTTAGCACCACGTTCATCTTTTTTGAATGAAAGTTCAATACGAGGCGAATCATCGACTGCGGCATATAGTAACTTTGAACCTTTTTCATCGGCAATAAACAAGAACTTCTTATCTACCGTAGAGGTTTCAATTTTGAAACGCTTTACGTAGTGAAGTTTAGAGCCTCCGTCGTAGTAGACCGCAGAGATAATTGTATTTGGGTTAAATTTGCACAGAACACTAATGTCTTTAGGTTCGTAACGGTTGGTCAATTCAAAGTTTGTCAGTTCGTACTGTCCATCGTTATAAATCACTAAAATAGTATCTTTTGCTTCAAAATTACCTAATAATTGTCCGTGTTCATCTCTATTTAAGCGTCCTACAGTTGGGTCATACCAGATATTTAGACCTCCTAAGGTAGACACCCCAGCCGATTTCATAATTACTTTTCTAACAGGGAATTTGGTTAATAAATTACCCATTGAGTCACGTCCTTTGATAGAAAGCGTTTTGAAGTCGTATTCAAATTGTTTTACTCTGGCCGTACACGTCGAAGTTAAATTAATTTGAATGACTTCGGCTTCTCCGTTATCGTTTGCTGAGAAGTAGAGAATTTTTGACTTTGGATTCCCTAAGGTCAAATCATACTCACGGTCACGAGTTACAGCCGTTATCTTAAAGCGTTTTACATACGAAATACCCGATTTTGCGTCAAAGTAGGCAAGGTTATATACCTTGCGGTCGTCGTTCTTCTTGAAAACAGAGCAGTAAATTATGTCTTTTCCTACGAAAATCTTATCCTGTATTTTAGTGACTACACAGCGTCCGTCTTTTCTAAATACGATAATATCGTCGATATCCGAGCAATCCATTACGTATTCGTCTTTTTTTAGACCATACCCAATAAATCCACCTTCACGGTCAACATAAAGTTTTTGGTTGGCTGCTGCTACTACAGCGGCCGAGATAGTATTAAAGTTACGAATTTCTGTTTTGCGTTCTCTGCCTTTTCCGTACTTTTTAAGTAAACCTTTATAGTAATCAATCGAATAACGGATAATGTTCGCAAGATTATCTTCTACTTCGATGAGTTCTTCTTGCAAACGTTTCATCAATTCATCCGCCTTGAAAGAGTCGTATTTAGAAATACGTTTGATACGAATTTCCAATAAACGCAAAATGTCTTCCTCTACGATTTCACGATAGAAACTTGCTTTGTACTTGTGCAAACCCTTATCTACTGTAGCAATGACGGCTTCAAAGGTTTCGCACTCTTCGATTTTACGATAGATTTTATTTTCGATAAAAATCTTTTCTAACGAGCTAAACAAGACTTTTTCCATCAATTCGTCTTTACGAATTTGAAGTTCTTGTTCAAGTAATTTAACCGTTTGCTGAGTACAAACCTTTAATATATCCGATACCCCTACAAAATGGGGTTTGTCTTTAATGATAACACAGGCATTGGGTGAAATCGGAATTTCACAATCGGTAAAGGCATAGAGGGCATCAATAGTCACATCTGGCGATGTCCCAGGGGCTAGCTGTACTTGAATTTCTACATCCTTAGCCGTATTATCAATTACCTTTTTGATTTTGATTTTACCTGCATCATTAGCCTTAATAATAGACTCAATAAGGCTGGTGGTGGTAGTGGCAAAAGGAATTTCTTTAATTACTAAGGTCTTTTTATCAAGCTCTTCGATTTTGGCACGTACTCTAATTTTACCCCCTCGGTGTCCATCGTTGTAATTGCTTACGTCAATGTAACCACCCGTTAAAAAGTCAGGGAAAATCTGAACCGCTTTTCCTTTTAGGATGTCAATAGATGCCTCGATAAGTTCGCAAAAGTTATGAGGCATAATTTTGGTCGAAAGACCTACTGCAATTCCTTCTACCCCTTGTGTTAAGAGGAGTGGGAATTTAACAGGAAGGGTGATAGGTTCTTTTTTACGACCATCGTAAGATAACTGCCATTCGGTGGTTTGTGGGTTAAATACCACATCATGAGCAAATTTAGATAAGCGGACTTCAATGTAACGAGCCGCTGCTGCTCCGTCACCAGTACGAATATCACCCCAGTTTCCTTGGCAGTCTAATAATAAATCTTTTTGCCCAATGTTCACCATGGCATCGTTAATCGACGCATCCCCATGTGGGTGATACTGCATGGTTTGTCCGATTACGTTGGCTACTTTGTTAAAGCGACCATCGTCCATTTCATTAAGAGCGTGTAAGATACGACGTTGTACAGGTTTTAGTCCGTCTTCGACCGCAGGTACAGCACGCTCTAAAATTACGTAAGAAGCATACTCCAAAAACCAGTTTTCATACAAGCCAGCCACCGCAACCTGTTCTTGTAGCGATTCGGTAGATGGATTTTTTTCGTTATCGTCTAAGTTTTTTATGATGTCCTCGTTTTCCATTTAATGTTGATCAAATAATGTTACTATTCTGTGGTAAAAAAGCGGTTCATGCTTTTTTCTGATTTTACATACTTTCTATAACAGCCAGCAATTCTGCAATCATCATAGCTGTTGCTCCCCAAACGGTATTTTCTTGTATCTGATAAAAAGGGGCATCTACTTCATGCCCACGAACAGCAATGATTTTTTGTCCGATAATACTTTTATCACTAATTTCTCGTAGGGATACTTCAATGACTTTATCTACTTCTCGTTCATCTGGATAAAAATCAGGTCTTGATTTCATAAATGCTACGACAGGTTGGACAAAGAAATTAGAAGGGGGGATATACAATTTGGTTAATTTTCCCAGCACTGTTACATCCGAGAGGCGAATTCCTATTTCTTCTTGAGCTTCTCGCATGGCAGTTCTAATGAGGTTTTCATCTTCTCGTTCTGCCCGTCCTCCTGGAAATGCCATTTGCCCTCCATGAACCCCATCGTAAGCGGGGCGTAAAATAAGGGGCATGATAATTTCGCCTTTATACGGATAAAACACAATTAGGACAGCACTTTCACGAGTACGTTCGTTAGGTGTTGTCTTCGCTTTAATCCTTGAGCTAGACGCCATCAGGTTATGTGCTTCCTGTGCTGGGAGCGGATGTTGAAGGCGTGCAGACAGTTTTTCTATAAAGGTTAAAAAATCTTGCATAAGGCGTATGCTGTTTCGTACAATGGTAAATGGCTTTTGTTCTTAATTTGGTAAATTACTCAATTTAGCCCATTTTTATGTATTTTACTAGATAAAAAAATGAAGCTGTTTAAAGTTTTTTGACAGGCGTGACCAAACGCACTTGCTGACTAGCTCGTAGCTAAGGAACTAGCCCTTTTCACTGGTTAATACCTTATTATGGATACAGCAGCCTATTTGTACAATTCTACGAGTTTTTCGGCACAGCGTTCGCCGTCCATGGCTGCCGACATGATACCACCTGCATAGCCTGCCCCTTCAGCACAAGGGAATAAGCGTTTGATTTGTACGTGTTCAAGGCTCTCTTTATCTCTCGGAATTCGGACAGGAGAGGAGGTTCTACTTTCAATACCAATGATTTGTCCGTTATTAGAAGCATATCCCCGCATTTTTTGCCCAAATTGTTTTAAGCCTTCTTGAAGCG
>JALRIJ010000254.1 GCA_023255485.1 Flectobacillus sp. | reverse complement strand
CTATCCATTGATTTATAAATTATTACAAGTAGTGTCTGACCTACGTGTCAGGGCTATGTGTCAGACCTATGTGTCTGACCATTTTTTTAATGCGTAATGCTGTGCTTTATGCTTGCCTAAACTTTCCAAGCACATGATTACGCATTAACCATTACGCATTCATCATTAAAATTATTAATTATTACTTCGTCGGTTTGTGTAAATTCGTTGGCTTCAATTCGTCTGGACTATCCTTTGAGTAAGACTTCCAGACTTCTTTTGATTTTTCGGTGAATAATTTTTGCACCGTATTGACATCCACCTCAATACTTGGGTTGAACTTGTCAGAGTTCATGTATTGCTCAAGGCTATACAATAATTGACGAGCTACAAAGCGTTTGGATGGGTCAGACAGTAAATCAAGACTACTGATTAGTAATTTCCCTTTACCCACTTTCACTTCCATAACCATTGCCAAACGACGGTTCATAAACCAAGTATCAATTGGTTGAACAATTGGGCGAATATTCGACGGGAAATCCTCTAAGTGCATTACTTGTGCTTTGTGAACTAGCTCCCACCATTGTAAATTACTATGGTAGTCAGTGGGGAAGTTCGCCAAGGCAGGGTGCGAAGGATGCGTCAAAAATCCTGTGGTGTGCGGAGGTCGCATCTTGAACCATGAAGTATTCCAGAAAGCAGGCTGTAAGTAATTGATAATCTCTTTTCCTTTCTCAATTTTTCCTGCTGCCGAAATCAGTACTTTTCCACCATTTGCCAAAATCTCTTGAGCCTTTGCATTCAAGCTATCCGTGACATAAATCCCTTCAGTACTAACGGTAGGCAGACTTTGTGGATATACCCAAAAATCCCAGTCGTTGGCATATTCAGTATTGGCAATGCTTACTTCCAACGATAATTTACTCGCTGTTTGAATGGCACTTACATTTGCTGAAATTTCACCTACTTTGGTGAGCGTTCCTACAACAAAGTTTTGTTTATCAAATTGTCCTTTAGCAATAATTTCTCCTTTCGTATTTTTTAGCGTCCATAGTACTGTCGCATTTTTTAAGTCTTCTTTTCCAAAATGGGAAATTTCTACATTAGCTTTGAGCGTTTCGTTATTGGTATAAACAAATTTGTCTGTACGAATCAAGGTCACAGTACTATTGCAATAACGACGGAAACTTTTGGCATCAATATACCCCTTTTCATCCCAGAAAGGATCTAAGAATCCTACCAAAGCAGTCCCTTGTCCAGAGTAATCGTTGGCACTCAATAATTGAAAACCACCTAAACCTACAGTACGGAAAGAGGCTTCTAATTCTGTTTTGTAACCTAAAATTTGAAGTTTTCCAGATGCCATTTTGAAGTCATGCCCTTGTTCGCCCATACCTCTGTCTTGCAAATCTTCTTGGAAAAGCTCAAAGTTTTTCGCTTTATAAACACCTTTATATTTGGGTATCTCCTCAAAGTTTGGATACACACACCATTGTCCCATTTCGTGGGTAACATAAGGCATCGTATATTTTTCGATGGCTGCACGATAATCTCCGTTTGTGGCAGGCAACTTACCCCAAGGTAAACCTCTTGAACCCGATTTAATCATGTAGTCATTTTCTGGAACAATCGGCCAACTCATCGCTACTGATGCCCCTGTGTAAACTCTGCGTTTGTCTTTTGCTTGCCAATAACGACAAAACTTACCCAGCCATTCTGCTTGACGACCTCCTTTAGGCTCGTTTCCATAAGCCAACATACAAAACGATGCGTAATTGCCATAGATTTTTGCCATGCGGTTGGTTTCGTCATAAATGTATTGGTCGATAGGCTTACCATCTCCTAGCGAAGAACCATGATTTGCCCAGCTTGGTCCTTCGGGTTGTAAGTAAAAACCAACCAAGTCTGCCGCTTTAAACGCCGCTTCTGGAGGGCAATACGAGTGAAAACGGAAATGGTTTAGACCGTAATCTTTAGCTTTTTTGAATACACGTACCCAAGCTTCTGTATCCATTGGAGCATAACCTGTGAGTGGGAATTGACAGTTTTCTACATTTCCTCTTAACATGGTTGGGCGACCATTTACTTCAAAAAGGGTTCCTTTAATTTTAAAATCACGCATCCCAAACGAAACGGTCTTACTCACGTTGCCTTGTGGGCTAGATGCACTAACGGTTAGGTTATACAGGGTAGGATTAAACTCGTCCCATGTCTGAAAATTATCTCCCATCGGATAATCGATAACGATGGTTTTTTGAGCCGAATCAAGCGTGATGCTTTGTACAAGTGGTTTGATGTCTTGTTTAATTGGACTATTAAAGCTTTTTGCACCAAGACTAATGCTGGCTTTGCTTACTTTATTAAAATCATTTTTTAGAACAATAACTACTTTGGCGGATTTAGCTTTTAGGTTAGGATAAATCTGAATATCGTCATACCACAGATTATTGCTAGCGATTAACTCCATTTTACCCACGATACCGTTCCAGTTTCCTTGGGTATGGTCGGTCAAACTGTGGGAATCTTGTCCTACAATAATATCCTTCATGCGGTTATCGATACGAATGGTTATCGTATGTTTTCCAACACTTAGGTACTTTGACAGGTCAAATTGGTGAGCTACCACCATACTATTTTGCATTCCAATTTCTTGGTTATCAATCCAAACACGAGTTTCTGTATGGGGGCGTTCTAAGAAAAGCTCAATGTGTTTGTTTTTCCATGTAGGACTAATCGTCACTTCTTTTTGATACCAAGCTGCTCCTACATACGTTTTGGCAGGAGTAAGCCAAAAAGGGAATTTTAAATTATTGGGTTGACGGTATTTAGCCAATCTCGGATTAAAATACCATGAACTATCATAGATACTTCCTGTCCACTTTGTTTTGAGTGTTACAGGGTAGCCTTTGTCATTTTCGAGCATCGAGCCAGGCAACTTTATGGTCTCTGTTAATTTGCTTGCATACCACTTTTGCTGTACTCCAACATCACTAGAGTCTATTTTGAATTGCCAAACCCCTGCAATTGAACGATGTTCTTGTGCAAAAGAGGCTATGCTTTTGACAATCAGAAGTATAGTGGCAATTGTACCAATGAAAAAATGTCTATTTATACGATTCATGAAGGGAGGAGTGTAATGTTTAATTTGAATTTTTGTGATATTTATTTGCATAATTACGATAAGGATAAGCTTAAACCATCCTATGGCATCCTAGTGCTGTGGGGGTAATTTGCTAAAAAAGTATCGTTTTAGTTCATTTTGTTCCCTAGAAGGAGAAATTTTGATTTGTGCAAACGTTTGCATAGATATAATGGTCTTTTTTATTCTACCAATTGTGAGCGTTGATAAGCACTAGGACTTTGACCTGTTATCTTTTTAAAGCTTTTTGAAAAATAAGATAGACTATCAAAACCAGAGGCCAATGCAATGTCATTTAAGCTTAGTTTACTCGTACTGAGCAAAAACTGACTTCGTTCAATGCGTTTTTGTAGAATGTAGGTCAATGGTCGTTCTCCCGTATGTTGCGTGAAAATTCGTGAAAAATAGTCGATGTTTAAGTTTGCTTGATCTGCTAAAAGAGCCACACTGAGGTTTTCGTGCAAGTGTGTTTGAATATAATGGATTGCTGCTACGATTTTTGAAGGAATTTGAGTGCCTCTTTGCTTATAAAAGTCTGGTTTGTTCAAAAAACGAGCGAGTAATTGTAAGATGATTCCTTGTGTTTCAAGACGTTCTGCCAAAGATGATAGTTCATTTTGTTCTTGAAATTGCCGTAAAATAGGGCGTTTATCATACTCCTTAGGGTTCTTAAAATGCCTTAGTCCTCTGTTGGGATTTAGTGCTAACAGTCTTAAAAATAAGGTTTTATCCATAGCTGTAGCAGCTATTTTACTGATTTTTCGACTATTGTCAAATAACGAAGAACCATCAGGAGAGTCTTCTGTAAAGTGTAGGTAATACTGACTTAAGGTGCTCGTACAGTGATGGTTACAAATGGTGAAACTCGGTATTAAATAGAGAAATCCCGCCTCCAGTACATGCTCATCGCCTTTGTTTGATAGATTTCCATGTCCTTCATCAATTAGATAAATTCGATAAAAGGGACTGATGATGTTGGTGAAATTCCATGACTTTCCTAGTTGAACGTAGTCAACGTTTAGTAATGAAAAAGTATGTTGTAAGACCATATATTAGCTAGTTAGCTCTGAAATAAGTTAAAAAGTCGGATTTGTACAAAAATAGGTCAAATTTGTAATATTTTATTGAAAAATAGAATAATACCTTTGCTGTACTGGTAGCTAACCTTGAGTAAAGAAGCTTACAGATACTTATATTGCTGAAATACAACAATTAAAAAGAAATAAAATGAAGCGTTATTGTTTACTATTAGATTTAAAAGACGATCCTACCTTAATCGCAGAATATGAAGCCCATCATCAGCAAGTTTGGGAAGAAATCGTTACCTCCATAAAAGAATCGGGTATTACAAACTTAGAG
>JALRIJ010000253.1 GCA_023255485.1 Flectobacillus sp. | reverse complement strand
CCTACTACCTCTTTAAACTGACATAATGTCTTTTTCTTTTTCTACGAAAACTGTTTCTACTTTAGCGATATAGCTATCTGTCATTTTCTGAACACGTTCTTCTGCACCTTTGATAAGGTCTTCTGAAACGCCTTCATTTTTCAGTTTACGAATCGAATCGTTTGCTTCTTGACGCACACGACGAACATTCACTTTGGCTACTTCTACCTCACCTTTTGATTTTTTTACCAATTCTTTACGGCGTTCTTCGGTCATTGGTGGTAAATTCAAACGGATAACTTCGCCATCATTCATAGGAGCAAGCCCGATATTCGAGTTACGAATGGCTTTTTCACATTCTTGAATCATCTTTTTCTCAAAAGGCTTCACTACAATCGTACGAGCATCTGGAGTCGTAATTGAAGCAGCACCTGTAAGTGGGGTCATCATGCCGTAATAATCAACTTGGATACCATCTAGCATAGCAGGTGTAGCTTTTCCTGCACGGATTTTAGAAAGCTCAATAGTCAAGTGCTTAATTGCACCGTCCATTGTTTCTTTAGCAGCGTCAAGATAAAATTCTATTTCTTCCATTATTTTGTAAAATTTGCGTAAAATTAGCTAATCAAAGTACCTACATCATTTCCTTCAACCAATTGGCTAAGGTTGTTAGGTTTGTTCATATTGAATACGATGATAGGTAGGTTGTTTTCCTGACACAAGGTAAATGCCGTTGCATCCATGATTTTCAAGCCTTTATCAAGTGCTTCTTGGAACGATAAATTGGCATAACGAGTAGCCTCTGGATCTTTCTCTGGGTCTGCGGTATAAACACCATCTACACGAGTACCTTTTAGCACTACATCTGCCTCGATTTCAATCGCTCTTAGCGAAGCCGCAGAATCTGTTGTGAAGTAAGGGTTACCTGTTCCTGCACCAAAAATGACAATTCTACCTTTTTCTAGGTGACGAATAGCACGACGGCGAATCATTGGTTCACAAACTGCCTCAATTCGGATAGCCGTCATCAAACGAGTGCTCATACCATGCTTTTCTAGCGATGCTTGGATAGCCATACCGTTAATTACGGTTGCTAACATACCCATGTAATCTCCTTGAACTCTGTCGATTCCCACTTTCGCTGCACTTGCCCCTCTAAAGATATTTCCACCACCAATAACAATGGCGATTTCCACTCCAAGGTCACTTACTTTTTTGATTTCTTGTGCATATTGTTCCAAGATAGAAGGTTCTAATACTTCGCTGTTTGAACTAAGTGCTTCACCCGACAGTTTTAGAAGAATTCGTTTGTATTTCGGTTTGTCCATGATTATTCGTTTTTTTTCGCTCGCAAAGATAGAAAAAAGCAAGAAAGGAACAAAAGATGGATTTTGATAAAGGAATGATACTCTTCACAAACTTAGTGAATGGTCATTTAAAATTTAGGACAACTGGTAGCACGATGTTTTCTTTTGAGAGAGAATAGTTTTGGGGAGCGAGCTGTGAGGCCTGCGGTAAAGAGAAGTCCGTTACCGAAACCAGAAGAAGCACTACCTAACTCGGTATGAATACCGAAATGGCTTGAAAACATAAAGCGAACGCCAACAAAAATACCTACCGTGGTTTTTATCTGATTTTTCCAGCGTTCTACACCGCCCCAAAGACCAAAATAGGGGTCAATGTTAGGCTCAAGAGCGTCTTCAATAAAACCAAAATGTTGGTATCCTCTTAGCGATAAATGTTGGTAGTTTTGATAATAACTTAGAAAATGAAAGTAGTTGACCCCTAAGCCATAAAAGTCTTTTTTGGGGTATCTTTTCTCGATACTTAACCCTAAAAAAGAAGGAGCATAAGGCAAAATACGGTTACTTTTTTCGGTGGTGAGGTCAGTACCATAACTCAAACTAACATATAGTGGGCGTTGCACCTGCGAAAAACAGGTACTAGATAGGATAGGAAAAGAAAATAAGAGTATATAAACGTATGTTCTCAAAAGGTTGGGTAGTTGTTAAGCGGCAATAGTCTTTATGAATCGATTTATAAATAAAAAAATGGTAATCAGTTGTACTTAACTGATTACCGTTGGTTAATCTATCGCTGTTGCACCGCCTCGTGAAGCGTAGAATTCAGACACTTCGTCTAAAATGCTGAGGATATCTTCATAATGAGGGGTCGTGACTAATTTCATGCGAAATTCTTTAAAATGTGGAATTCCCTTGAAATAATTAGCGTAGTGCCGACGCATTTCGACAATTCCTGTATGGTCGCCTTTCCATTGAATGCTAAAGTCCAAATGTTTTCTACATACTTCAATACGGTCGTCGATACTAGGAGGAGCTAAATGCGTACCTGTTTCCACAAAATGCTTAATTTCGTTGAAAATCCAAGGATAGCCAATGCTTGCTCGTCCAATCATGATGCCATCTACCCCATAGCGATTTTTATATGCTAAGGCCTTTTCGGGAGAATCAATGTCTCCGTTGCCAAAAATAGGAATAGTCACTCTTTGATTTTCTTTGATTTTACCGATTAATGTCCAATCGGCGTCTCCTTTGTACATTTGTACACGGGTACGGCCATGAATCGTGAGTGCTTGAACCCCAATATCTTGAAGACGTTCGGCAACATCTAAAATATTTTTTGTAGAATCATCCCAACCTAAACGGGTTTTTACTGTTACAGGCAAATGAGTTGATTCAATTACGGCTTTTGTCATGGCCACCATTTTAGGAATATCCTGCAATAAGGCAGCTCCTGCCCCTCGACAAGCGACTTGTTTGACAGGGCAACCGTAATTGATGTCAATTAAATCAGGCGATGCTTTAGTGGCAATTTCGCCACAAGCACGCATGGTTTCAATGTCTGAACCAAATAATTGAATGCCAATTGGACGTTCGTATTCAAAAATGTCCAATTTTTGTAGTGATTTTGCTGCATCTCTGATGAGACCCTCTGAAGAAATGAATTCAGTGTACATTAAGTCAGCCCCATTGGCTTTACAAACTGCTCTGAAAGGAGGGTCAGAAACGTCCTCCATTGGAGCGAGTAATAGCGGGAATTCACCTAATGTAATATGTTGACCTATTTTAACCATTATCTATTGTTTGCCTTATTTTCCGTAAATTTACAACCATTATGACACAATTCGATACAAATAAGAAACAAACTCAACGGCCATTGGTGGCTAAGCTATTGCTATTGCTAGGAATTACGCTTCTTTTTATGGCCGTTGGTTCGGGAATAGGCCTTGTGCTGTTTGAAGGAATGGCTGGTGTGCCTTTTGCTACTTTTCAGCTCTCACCGTCTTCATACCCACAAGCTTGGTATGCTACGATGCTCTTACAAATGCTTTCTACCCCCTTGACTTTTATTGGGGCATCCTTATTTTACTGGGTCATTGTAGAGAAACAAGCGACTACCGAATTAAGTTTCCGTTCTACCGATTCCCACCTATTAATTGTTATTGCTTTACTCGTGGTTGGTTTTATGCCTTTTGATGGTCTTTTTATTGAATGGAATAAAAATATTCATTTGCCAGAAAGCATGAAAGCCCTCGAAGCATGGATGAAAGCAAGTGAAGACGCTGCCGCAGAGTTAACCAAGTTTCTGACCGCTTTTGATACCCCTCTACGTTTTGGAGTTGGTATGCTGGTCGTTGCAGTGGCTGCAGGAGTAAGTGAAGAATTACTATTTAGAGGAGTGATGCAAAATTTGTTGCTGAAAGCATGGAAAAATCCTCATTGGGCAATTTGGGTAGCAGCCTTTTGGTTTAGTTTTATTCACTTTCAATTCTATGGCTTTATCCCTCGAATGTTATTAGGAGCCATGTTTGGTTACTTGTACCATTGGACTAAAAATCTATGGGTATCTATATTTGCCCATTTTATAAATAATGGATTTACGCTGTTCATGGTTTATCTTTACCAAATTAAAGTAACCAATACTGACATAGAAAAGGTGGAGGATGTTCCTTTGATGGGAGCGATTACCTCATTTATCATTACCGTAGGGATTTTATATTGGGTTTATACGTTTCATCGAAAAGAAAATCATACGCATAATGAACGGTTGGAAGAAAATTTATGAGTCAACAAATCCTTTTAAATTGGAATTAGCAAAAGCCTATTTGTTGGATGAGCACCAAATAAATGCAGTAGTGCTGAATAAGCGAGATAGTTCGTATTTAATTGGGAAAAGTGAATTGTATGTGCATTTACAGGAGGCTACCTTAGCTCAGTTTATGTTGGAAAATGAAAGTGGAATAGATTTATAAAAACAGAAGCATGAAAGAAAAATTACAAGGTTTGTCGAACCTCCAGCAACGGATTATAGCGGCATTGGTTGCTATTCCTTTTTTATTATTTTGTATCATTTATAGTGATTGGACCTTCTACGGGCTCTTTGTCTTAATTGCGGTGTTGGCTCAGTTGGAATTTTATAAATTGGTTGGTTTAGACGGCAACGAACCACTTACCTATTATGGAACTGTGTGTGGTTTTGTGTTAGTAACCGCTACTTTTCTGATTGAAAAAGGACTCGTTGCAGAATCAAATTACTAT
>JALRIJ010000252.1 GCA_023255485.1 Flectobacillus sp. | reverse complement strand
TATTTGTAAAAATGCGGTGGATGCCATGAACGGTATAGGAGCTCTAAAAGTAACCTTCTCTACGGTTAAGCACAATCAGATTGCCATTGACATTACGGACACGGGAAAAGGAATTTCGAAGCAAAATTTAAGTAAAGTTTTCACAGCAGGTTTTAGCACGAAAAAACGAGGTTGGGGCTTAGGGCTCACATTAGCCAAACGAATTATTGAGAATTATCACGACGGCAAATTATTCGTCAAGCATTCAGAAGTGGGAAAAGGTACAACCTTTAGAATTGTTATTGGAACAGTCGCTTAAAAAGCATAAAAAACGGAGTGAATGCTACCTGAATCAGCATTCACTCCGAAAATATTACCGTAAACTGAGTAAGCTTTTTCCCAGACGTACAACAGGCTTTTCTAGCAACTGATAAGAGATATAACTGGCACAAAGGGTCAAAAGTAAACTTATAATAAAGTGTTCTCTCGTAGATAAATACTTCATGGAGACTTCTTTTAATCCAAAAAATACCAGAGGATGTAGTAAATAAATTGAATAGGAGGTTTCTCCTAAAAAAGAGAGTAACTCCTCTAGCGGAAGAATGATATACTTACCTCTCGTTGCATAAAAACTCGTACAAACAACAAAACTCAATGTCGAAAATACAATACGCTCCCAGCCAGCAACTATTTGTATTTGATTTCCCTCTACAGGATACAGGATAAATGCCAATACCACAATTACGAAAATACGGCGACCTGACTGATATCGAAAGACATCCAAAGATTTCTGGTCAAACGTTCCGATGGCAATTCCTCCAACAAAAAAGAATAGCTGATTAAGTGGGTTAATATAAATTCCCCATTGCTTAGCTAGTAATATATGCGTATCGAGCTGATAGAAACTAATATAACAAGACATCAAGCAAGTGATAACCCAAAAAATATAAAATCCATTTCTGTTTTTTTGTAAAAGCCATAATATAAATGGAAACAAGGCATAGAATACCAGTTCATTACCTATAGACCAAGCTCCCACACTGATACAAGCCCCAGGACTGATAAAACCGTAAAGTCCAGTGATATTAAGCCACAAAGTCCAAAGTGTTGGTAAAGGCTTGTGCTGATAATACTTTAGGGCGATTGTTAACAAACTACTCAACCATAGTAATGGGAATATTCTAAAAATTCGTTTTATCGCAAAGCTATTAATCTCTTCCCACGAACCACGAAAAGAGCTTTGATACACCAAAAATAAGGTTAAGCCACTCAGAATATAGAAAATGGACACGCCATAAATACCCACTTTTGCCAAAAAAGTCCCCACATCCAACGTCCCAGCTGTCCAAATAGAAAAGTGATATAGCATTACACAAGCGGCCATAATCCCTCTGAGATAATCTAGCGTTTTGACCCGTTTGGGAGTTATACTACTGGTTACAGACATTATACATTTATCAATTTACGGTGTGTTTACAAAGTCATAGTGGTATGCAAGCAACCACTCGTACTGGCTATTTTTCATTGGTTATTACAAACGTTTTCTTCTCTGCTCCTATTCCCTTCAGTGTTAATGACTTCCAAGAAGCAGGGAGCTTTATCCCTTTCAACTGTTCTAAACCAACCTCTGTGATATCTAAGCCACCAAAGCCATTGAGTAAGGTTTGTAAGAACCCACCTGCCCCAGTAGCAAAATACGGGTTAGTTCCTCCTGCCGTTTCAGCGAGTACGCCAAAAGGAGGTACTTCGTTAGGCTTATAGCTCTTTGTAAACAATTCATGAGCTTTTTCGGTGTTATTCATACGAGCATGAAGGATACACAAAATTGCTTGTGACATTGCTGGGCCATCAGGCGATAATCGAGCTTCGTAATACTCTAAATCCTTTTTCACTAGTAATGGGTCTGTCACTTGATGCATTGGATAAGCCAATAAATTCACATCTCCTTGTTTGATAGTCTCTCCTTTGTAGCTTGCATGTTCGAGTGTTACCCCCTCTGCATTACGTAAAATGACCAAGTCTTTTTGTACCTCTTCCCAACGAGGGTCAGCATCTAACTTCAGTTCTTCGGCAGCTTCCATGGCAAAATCAAGCACTTCCTTCACCATCCCGTTAGTATAGGCATTATCGTTTACATTTTCTGCCCATTCATCTGCACAAACCACGTTGATAATATGGTATTTTCCATCCTTATCTTTTTCGACACGACTTACCCAAAAGTCTGCCACCTCTTTCAACATAGGATACCCCCTTGTTTTCAGCCAATCTTTATCTTTAGTGACCTGATAGTACTTCCAAAATGCCCAGCCAATATCTGCCGTAATATGGTGTTGAAATGGACCTGTCAATGCCCAAACGGGAGTTGCTTCTTGCCCTTTGTCATCCGACTCCCAAGGAAACATCACTCCTTTATAACCATGTACTTTTGCGTTGTTCCGAGCGGCCTCCATTCGTTCAAAACGGTATTCTAAAAGTGATTTTGCCATTTCTGGATGCAATAACAACATTGCTGGATACATCCAAATTTCGGTATCCCAAAAAACATGACCATTGTAACCCAATCCAGACAAGCCCATTGGAGATAGTGAATATGCTTGTCCTTCTCTGCAATACGAGTATAAGTTATACATCGCAAAATGAGCAGCACGCTGTGCTTCGGGGTCACCTTCAATGACAATGTCAGACTGCCACAACTCTTGCCAAGCATCTTTATGACGTTTCAGTAAGCGATCATGTTTTTCTAAAGCCGCATAAATCGTTAGGCGTTCTGCTTCGTTATGAGGGTCTGCATTTTGTTCTGTCGAAATCGTAGAACCCACCACACTGAAAGAGTAACTTTCTCCTGCAATCAGTTTTTTACTAAATTTCAAACGATGCATTCCATAATCCCATTCTTCATGAATTAACTGAGGCTCTTTTCCTCTTTCTTCTGAAAAAACAAAAGAATTTGAGGCAGCCAAGGTATGCTTTCCTGTAGGAGACTTTGCCACCGAAGTCAACAAAGGAATTAACGCATGAGGGCGATCAATTAAGTGATAAGAATTAGCGACATCTCGTAGCATATCAGGAGCAGACATCACACTAGCAGGTGTAATTTCACACTCTTTCTTAGCCTTAATTTCTACATCAATCATCATGGTATGAGGTAAGTGACGTAAAGCCATTACACTATACTGAACCGTAATTTTATCTTGATAGTCGAAAGTGGTGGTCAAAATAGCCGTCTTCATATCAAGGCTTTGTTTGTAATTACTAATATCAGCCCTTCCCAAACGACGACCATCTACATCCAAATCCATGTTAGCAAAATCAAACGTCTTTAGAATATTAGAAACCCTTCCTCGTCCATAGGTATCAAACGCTCCGTTAAGTACCACATCTTTTACTTTTAGGGGATCAGCCGACGATGTAATACCAATCATACCATTACCTACTGTAACTCCATAATAGTTAGCAGGGTTAATAGTAGTTGCTGTGATTTTCCAGTCGTCTTGAGCATGACTACTGAAACAACACAACCACAATAAACTACTTAGAGAGAGTATTTTTGAACGCATTTTCTTATGATGATTATAGTTTAAAAAATGGTATAATGGGATTTTGACTGATAGTTATTGATTTAAAATTCAACGGCATACCTTGACGCTAGGCAATTGCATAAGTGCTGAAATATCAATACTAAACTAGATAAACTAGTAAGACTCACTCACAAAATGAGACATCTAATTTAAAGAAAATTCTTTAACAAATCATTAACATTTTTGTATTGGGGGGATAAATAGCTTAAATGGTCATTGGATAGAAGACTAATGAAATCAACCGTTTTATCCCCAATCCTCTCTTATGAAAACTCCATATCAATCTCTGATAATTCTGATAACCATTATTGGTTTACAAGCATGTAGTAGCGGTTTATCTGCTCTAAAGGAAGGAAATTTAGACGAAGCACTTGCTAAATCAATTGACCGCTTACGCAAAAACTCAGAAAAGTCAAAAGCTCTTTTTGTACTAAAGGAAGCCTACCCGATAGTCGTACAAAATCACTTAAATTTGGCTAGAACCTTTGAAAACTCATCCATGCCTTTTCACTGGGAAAAAGCCTTGAATGAATATCAAACCCTACAAGCAATCTCAGACAACCTTGCATCTTGTCCGAGTTGTACCCAATCGCTTGGCATAAGACGAGAAAACTACCTAGCACAACTAAACACGACCAAACAATTGGCAGCCGACGAACGCTTTGAGGCTGGGATGAACGCACTAGCCCAAAAACAAAATCGTTTGATGGCAAAAGAGGCTTTTTATCATTTTAAACGAAGTGCTGAAATTATCCCGAATTACAAACAAGCAGATGCAAAAGCAGGAGAAGCCTTCGAAGCCGCTCGCTATCGGGTCTTGATTCAACCGTTAAACGATATTTTCAGACTCCATAACAACGAATATCAATACCTACAAGGACGTTTAGCAGATAATATTTTAGGTAGAAAAAACAATAACCCTTTTGTAGCGTACCAAACACAGCCCACTATTGGCAACCAGTTAAATCACGATGTCGTTACCTTTGCGTTATTGGATTATGTGCCGTGGCAAGTAAATGAATTTGTAAAAAAAGAAGTAGTAGAACGAGAAATAAAAGTGGG
>JALRIJ010000251.1 GCA_023255485.1 Flectobacillus sp. | reverse complement strand
TCCCAGTTATTAGTTGCTAAACCTGCAAACACAGGAAGTTTCGATTTCAACAACATTTTAGATGTTTCCTTATTGTACACATCCACGGTTAAATCGACTTTCTTGTTAAAGAAGGATAAGTCAACCCCTAAGTTTTTGGTGATAACCGACTCCCACTGCAAGGTTGGGTTTCCTACGTTTTGAATCTGAGAACCGTTACCCAATGGGCTAATCGCCACTAGGTTGATATTGGTTGCATACACGTTGTTACCGCCTGTCGATGAATTTCCGACCGAACCATAACCTGCTCTTACTTTCATGTAACCCACTACATCATTGATATTTTTCATGAAAGGTTCGTTAGAAACTGTCCAACCTGCCGATACTGCTGGGAAATAACCCCATTTGTTTTGAGGGCCAAATGACGAAGAACCATCTCTTCTTAACGAAGCCGTTACCGAATATTTGTTATTGAACAAGTAGTTAGCACGACCAAAGAACGATTCCATTGCCCATGGATAACTTGCTCCTTCGCCCACTTGGTTTGTTCCTGACCCTGCCGCCAACGATTGTAAGTTTAAGGTTAAATTATTGCGAGTAGCTTTCACAGTTTCATACGTAGAAGACGCTGCTTCATGCCCTACTAACACGTTTAAGTAATGTTTCCCAAAGCTTTTATCAAAGGTTAAGAATGTCTTTAAGCCCCAATATAAACTCGCTGCATTTTCTTTTTGGAGTTTACTTGGGCCTAAAATAGTTTCGCCTGTTGTGGTATTCGTGACATAAGGTTGGAAAGCAGTATTTTGAGAAACCGTGAAATCGTAGTTTAATTCATTACGTAACGTCAACCATTTCGTAAGACTGATGTCTCCATATAAACTACCAAATAATTTAGTCTGCAATGAGCGTACGTCTCTCAATTCAGCCAAGGCCACTGGGTTAATTGGGTTACCAAAGGCAGAACCACCAACGTTCGTCTGTGTAGCATAACCTCCTGCCGAAATTACAGGCGTTGCAGGGCTGTTATATACACTGATACCAATTACGGAAGAACTTCCATCGGTTAAGGTTATACGTTGGTTTGCTCTTGAAGCATTTAAGCTGATACCTGCTTTAAACCAGCTTTTTACTTGATGGTCGATACTCGTACGTAAGGCAAAGCGTTCGAAGTCAGAACCAATAACCGTTCCTTCTTGTCCAAAATAGTTAACCGAGAAATAGTAGCTCGTTTTGTTTTGTCCTCCCGAAAATGCCAATTGGTGATTTTTGATAATACCCTTACGGAAAACAGCATCTTGCCAGTTTGTTCCTGCTCCTAATACACTTGGGTCAGCAAATTCCTCAATAGGTGTTAAATAGCCAATTCCAGAACTATTAATTTCTGGAGCTAGCGAGTTTTGATACGCTGCGAACTGACTCAGATTCAATAAAGATAGCTTTTTAGGTACAGTTTGTACCCCATAATATACTTCGTAAGAAATTTTAGACTCGCCGATTTTACCCGATTTTGTCGTAATAACCACCACCCCATTGGCAGCTCTTGAACCGTAAATTGCCTGAGCAGATGCGTCTTTTAATACGTCAATGGATACAATATCGTTCGGGTTTAATGCCGCCAAAGGACTCTGTGAACTCTGCCCTGCTTGTCCTCCCAATTGATCCTGTGCGATACTATTACGAGAGCCTTGCATTGGAACTCCATCAATTACATACAGAGGTTCGTTACCATTTACCGAAGTAATCCCACGAACACGTACCGAAATACCTCCCCCAGGCTGACCTCCATTACTAGAGATAGTTACCCCAGCCACTTTCCCTTGCATGGCTTGGTCGATACCAGCAACAGGTAAATTCTTGATTTCTTTTTCAGAGATAGACGAGATAGACGTGGTAATTTCACTACGCTTTGCTTTACCATAACCAATAACCACGACCTCATTCAAGTCGTTGGTAGTAGCCGACAAAATAACATTGATAGTAACTCTATTATTAACAGCGACTTCGGTCGTTTTGAAACCTACCGAAGAGAAAATAAGCGTTTTCGTTCCACTTGCTACTTTAATTGAATAGTCACCTTTGGTATTAGAGTTTGTTCCTACTTGAGAGCCTTTTACCCGAATGGTTACCCCAGGTAGAGCCTCTCCTAATTCATCGGTAACTTTGCCAGTTACCGTTCGTTGTTCCTGAGCGAAGGTAGCAAAAACACTACAAAGCATCAGAATACAAATGAATAGTATTCTTTTCTTGTTCATATAATTGATTGTTTTTTATTTTTTATTTGGACAAAATTAGGCACATATTTATACAAAAATATAATACTATTTTATCCAATATTAACACATAACAAACAAATTATTTACAAAAAATATAACATTTACAAAAAATAATAGGAATTATTCCTTTATGATATGGGTATAATTCAACTATTTATTTATTTTTTAAATAAAATAAGTTACTTTTATACTACTAAGGTACAATACTATTTTAGCAGTCAATTACTATATATTATTATCCAAAAATGACAACAATCATACGTGAAATAACACCACTAACACAAAGCGACTGTTTTACTTTCTTTTCGAGGGTAAAATCAGACTTTAATTTTCCTCTGCACACACACGAAGAATTTGAACTAAACTTCATCATGAATGCTAAAGATGCCAAACGGATAGTAGGTGACCATTCGGATACGATAGAGGAGCTTGAACTAGTGTTGGTTGGTAGTAATTTACCTCATGCTTGGTTCACGCATCAGTGTAAAAGCAAGGAAATTACGGAGGTTACCATTCAGTTTCATCGAGATTTATTTGATGAAAAATTATTACGAAGAAATCAATTGAGTTTTATCAGAACATTGCTCGAACGTTCTGCGAAGGGCATTTTGTTTTCGCCCGAAACAGCGGCTGCATTGAAGCCTCGTTTCTTAAATTTACATCAAAAAAGCGGATTTGATTCGGTGTTGGAACTAATGTCTATTTTACATGATTTATCCATTTCTCGCAACATGAGAACCTTGTCGAATATGGCATTCTCGAACGATTCGCTTTCATACAACAGTCGCCGAATCGAAAAAGCATTTGAATACATGCAAGCAAATTTTGACAAGAACATTACCTTAGAAGAAATGGCTAAGTTAGTCGATATGACTGAAGTATCTTTTAGTAGATTCATTAAAAAACGAACAGGGAAAACGTTTATTGATAGCCTAAACGAAATCAGAATTGGTCATGCGTCTCGTTTGTTAATCGACACGACGCATACCATTGCCGAGATTTGTTATCAGACGGGTTTCAATAATTTATCCTATTTCAACCGAATTTTTAAAGCTCGTAATAACTGTACGCCTAAAGAATTTAGAGAAAACTTTTCGGGAACAAGGACATTTATTTAGTCCGAAGTAATAGTTAGCCTGCCGATTATATTTTTCAATCGGCAGGCTAACTATTAGTTAAACGTATCAAAAGGAAAACCTACATAGTTTTCAGCAATTGTCTTCTGATAAGCCTCGGAAATTGTCAAGTAATCAAATTTTGATTTTTGTAGAAGGCTTTCAAAACTTCCCTCATCGCTTTGTTTATGGCATAGATAAGTCATAAAATTCGAGAAATCTTGTACTCGCCAAACCCTTGCCACACATTTTCTTGAATAATTATCTAGCAACGTTTGTTCGCTTGATTGATAAAATTGAATAAGCCCATTGGCTAAAGCCGAAACATCAGCCACCGCCAGATTAAGCCCTTTTGCTCCTGTTGGAGGTACGATATGAGCGGCATCTCCTGCCAAAAATAAACGGCCATACTGCATATTATCAATCATAAAGCTACGCATAGGCGTGATACTTTTTTCAAAGATTTCTCCCCTATTCAATTGGATTCCTAAACGGTTTTCTAACTCATCCCAAATTTTTTCATCCGACCAATTCGCTACCGAATCGTCATTATCTACTTGTAAGTACAAACGAGATATTTTCTCCGAACGTAAACTTGCCAATGCAAAGCCATTTGAATGATACGCATAGATTAGTTCTTCATAAGAAGGAACAGCGTGTGCCAAGATGCCTAACCAACTAAAAGGATATTCAATTTTAAATTCATTGTACGATTCCTTCGGCAATGTTTTTCTTCCCAACCCATGAAAACCGTCACAACCTCCCACAAAGTCACAGGCAATCGACAAATTTTCACCTTTATAGGTAAAATGAATAACGGGATTTTCGCTTTCACAGCCCTCAATTTGCGTTGCCTCTGCTTCAAATAAAATATCAATACCACGCTCACTACAAGCCTTTATCAAGTCTTTAACTACTTCTTGTTGTCCATAAATGGTAACCTCTTTTTGCGTATGCTTGGCAAAATCAATGTGCTGAGATTTGCCATTATAGCTAATATAACAACCGTGATGAACTAAGCCTTCTTGGTGTAGTCGCTCGGCTGCTCCCAAGTTGTCAAAAACTTCTACGGTATTATATTCCAATAACCCTGCACGAACTCGATTCTCGACGTACTCACGGCTACGATTTTCGATAATAACACTCTGAATTCCCTGTTTCTCTAATAGTAAAGCCAGCGTTAACCCCGCAGGCCCTGCTCCAATAATACCGACTTGTGTTCTGATAGTCTCCATTTTATGACAACGATTAGTTAACTTATTGATT